>JAYVSP010000900.1:0-6254 GCA_043775215.1 Planctomyces sp.
TTCAAGAAGTACCACGACATCCCCCCGAAACCCCACTGGCTGGTTTTGACTCATCAAAAGCGCCGATCAGGTGGCTGGTTTTGAAGCGCCGAATGACAGATAAGGGGACGCAGCTCTTTTTGAGAATTCAGGGGACAGGTCGGTCAGGTCTTGTTTCCGTGGCAAACAAAGTGGACAGGTGCTGCGTCCCCTTTTCTGTCACGTTTGTTCAACGCTTTTCCACCGGCGAGGGTGTCAAAGTGACGAGCGTGACGGGTGGTTCGCCCGGTTTTGACGCCGCGTCGGCGTTTGCTTTCGGTGTGCCACCAGGGTTCGCCGCCTGCAGCGCGACGATAATCGTTTCGCCCAGGTTCAGCTCGACTTGCATGTTTACGCGGCGGATCGTCAGGCCCGGAACGGTGAAGCCGGCGGTGACAACGGCGTTTTCGAAGTTTCGCTGCGACGACTCGGCCTGGAATTCGACCCGGAGGCGATTCGCGTCTAGGTGAGACGCAACAAGCTCGAAGCGATTGCCGAACTCGCGCCATTGGATCGTCGTGTTGTCTTCTTTCGCCGGAACGAGAATCGGAAATTCTCCGCCGGTGTGGAAAGTCGCGCGCCGGTCGGCCGGTGCGGCGATTGAAGTATCGCAGATCGTTTTGACTCCGTCGGCCTCGCGAATTCGCTTGTTCAATTCGGCGGTGTCCTTGTAGAACGATCTCGCCGGTGAGGGGCCTGTCAGCGGCTCGGTTCCGAGAGATGACAACTCTGCCGCGAGCTTCGCGGGAATCTCCAGAATGCGGCACCGGAACTCGATTTGGCCTGGGCGGCCCGTCAACTCGCGCAACCGATCGAGCTGCTTCTGCACTTCGGCGATCTGAACGCTGAGTTCCTTTGCCTCTTCGGCGGAGCGAATTCGGGCGGTTTCTTTCGGCACGTTGCCCGGCGAGCTCTCTTCCAGTTTGCTGGCCGCGACAAGCTGCTCGGCCGCTTGCCGCACGAACTCAGCCGTCGATGACGCCCGGGAAGGCGTTGCACTTGTCGACGAACTTGTTGCCGGCCGCGGCTCGTCGCCAAGAGTGACTGCCGCCAGAGACAGGATGAACGCTGCGGAAATGCGCCATTTCTCGGGCATGGGAGAACTCCATGAGTGTGAGGGAGGGCGACCGGCGGGTTGGTAACACAGGGAATTTCTCGCGGTCAATGGCGGAACGGAAAAGGGGACGCAGCGGACGCAGCTCTTTTCGGTTAAAATCACAGCAAGCCGCATTGCCGCAGCAGGGCTTGCGGATCGGGATCGCGGCCGCGGAACGCACGGAAGACCTCCATCGGATGCCGGCTGCTGCCGAGGGCCAGCACCGTGTCGAAGCGGCGGCCGGTCGCTCCCCGCATCTTTCTCACGAAACTGGTCGCGGAGTGATTCAGTTCGACTTTACGATGACGAGAGTTGGATGGATGTGGAATTCATGGATTCGTGCGCGACCGATTCGGACCCGGCAATTCGGTTAGAAGAAGTGCGCGCGGCGTTGGCCAAAATTAGCGGTTCGATGGATTCGGCGATTGATGAGACGCGAGGCGAGTGGTAGCCGTGAATTACGACTACGACACCAGTGCGCTGTGCCGACACTATCATGCCGAACCTGGCTCTCCTGGCACATCCTGGTTCGGAATGGATTGCCAGCGAGGAGACTTCGGCTCCGTGCGATTTGCCACTGCCGGGTCCAGGCAGCGCGACTCCCGCCCGTGATGGGGACGCTCCCCTACCGGATTTGATTGGCTTCGATGAGGAGTAAACCGGCATGTACGAGATCGTGGCTCCCGAAGAACCGCTGACTCAAGGGGACGTGATCGATGATTGTCCGCTCTTCCAGCTAACGCGATCAAACTTTTAGTCGGTCACATCCACGCGGCAGAACTTCTTTTTGCCGACGAACAGCAGCAGGCCGGACATGACGGTGATTGGCTGGTCGTGTGACTCCATTCGTGTCTTGTTCTGGCCGAAGTACGCTCCGCCTTGCGCGATAGCCCGCCGAGCGTCACTGGTCGTGGGACAGAGGCCGGTGTCGACAAGCAACCGCGCGGCTTGAACCGTTCCGTCGGTCAACTTGCCGCGAGGCAACGTGACGATCGGGATGTCCGTCGGTAGCTCGCCGCCTCCCACTTCGCGCTGCCAACGATCGGCGGCCGATTCAGCCTCGGCGGCGGAGTGGTATTGCGCGATGACGGCCCGAGCCAACGTCGTCTTCGCCGTCTTCGGGTGTCCGGCCAGCAGAGTGTCAATCTCGGCCAGCGGGATGTCGGTGAGCAACTCGAAGTACATTCGCATGACGCTGTCAGGAACCTGCATGAACTTCTTCATCATGTCGAACGGCGACTCAGAGATGCCGATGTAGTTGCCGAGGCTTTTCCCCATTCGCCGCACACCGTCCAGGCCGACGAGGATCGGCGACATCACGCCGATCTGCGGCGATAGCTTTTGATCGGCTTGCAGGTCGCGAGCCAGCATGAAGCTGTAAAGCTGCTCGGTCCCGCCCAGTTCAATGTCCGACCGGATGACGACGGAGTCCCATGCCTGCATGATCGGGTACAGGCACTCGTGGAGAAAGATCGGGGTTTCGGCCACCATCCGCTTGGCGAAGTCATCGCGCGTCAGCAACTGCGCGATCGTGACCTTACCGCAGAGCTGCAAGATATCGGCGAACGACATCTTGCTGAACCAGTCACCGTTGGCATGTACTTCGGCCCGCGACAAGTCGATCACCTTGCCAACCTGATTGAGATAGTCGCGAGCGTTCTCCTCGACCTCGTCCTCGGTCAGCTTTTTGCTGCGCGCGTGATCGCGACCACTGGGGTCACCGATCAACGCCGTGTAATTCCCGATGATGATGACCGCCTGATGCCCCAGCTCCTGGAACTGCCGAATCTTTCGCAGCGGCACAGTGTGTCCGAGATGCACGTCGATCCCCGTCGGATCGATGCCGTACTTGATACGCAGCGGAGTATTCGTCTCGCGGCTTTTCGCCAGCTTCGCGGCCAGTTCGTTCTCCGGGACGATCTTCTCGACACCGCGGCGAATGATGGCCAGTTGCTCTTCAACAGGTGGGAATGACATGGATCAGGACCAAACGGCAAGAGAAGGTCTGCAGATGTAGACTTTGCAGCGACACCGCATCGCGTGATGAATGACGTTGTAAACTAACACGCCAGAACCCGTTTGTAATCGTCCAAGCAATTGGGCATCGAGCGAAACTGCGGTAATGCAAGAAGATGATCGCGCCGCGGACAGCAGGCCGATTCGCCAATGTCGTGCTCGCGGAATTACTTCTTCATCCGCGACATCAGCCACTTCGCGTACTCGGCGTGAGCGTAGAACATGACGTTCACGCCGAGCTGATAGCAGAACTCGGTGATTTCCGGTTTCACACCGGCATGGCCGTCCGCCCATGCGTCACCGATGTCGCCGGGGTGGTAGTACGCGATCAGGCGTCCGTCGACTCGCCAGCCAAACGCTTCTTTGCCGCCGTGCGGAGCGACATACGGCAGGAACGGAATCGGGTACGGGATGCGGTGGATCGTGTCATCCAGCGGCACGTGAGCCGGCCGAATGTTCGGCAGCACTTGCCGCATCATCGCGAGTACTTGGTTGTGGAAGTGTCCGCTCCCGCCATTGTCGAGGAACAACATTCCGTGCTTGTCAACCAGATACTCACGCAGCACTTTTGCTTCGTTGGCGGTGAGCGAGATGTTCTTCTCGCCGGTGAGGTACACGAACGGCGGCGACTTCTCCGCCGGGAACGCCTTCAGTGCCGAGATCGTGCGAGTCTCTTCCTTGTCGTTAGTCTTCTGCTTCGTGCGCAGGCCGTATTCGCGGAGCAAATTCTCACCGGAGAACCCACTCATGTCCTGATCCCAATCGCCGCCGGAATACTCCAATCGCAAGAACCGCACCTTGCCTTGACTGGTCCCGCCCGCGAAACCAGCTCCTGTTCCTTCGCCGTAGCCAACCGTGTAAGCATGCTGCGTGATCTCTTGAAGCTGCAGCCTGATCTCGTCGATCGGCGGAACCTTGAAGCTGATCGCCGAGAACGGATTCACGACGAACTTCTTCTTGATGACCTTTTGCACTTTCACCGTCTGCGGTGCGATTTGAGCTTGTTGTCCGCCGCCGGCCGGCAGTTCGTAGATATCTTCGCAACCGCCGATCTGCGTAAAGACCAGAAACGCAATCATGAAGCACAGTGAGTAACTCGATAGCCAAGCCAGAGACTGGTTCAGCTTGCGAGCGCGCCGGCCAAAGTACCAGGCATGAGGATCGAGCGGGTTGTGAACATGTTCATTTTCGTCGTCATCATCGTGAGTCGCTCGATGCGCAGTCCGGGCGAATTCCAATGTTTGCGGAGTTTCTTGTCGCAGCCGCTCGAAGCGCCGTTCCTCATAAAACCGCGATGCTTGCTCGACAAACCAGACGAGCCAGACCATCCCCAGAAAGAACAAGCCGAGCGTGCCCCAAGTGGCCAAACCGACTCGCGCCTGATGCCGGTCAAACACATCGGCCGCGAATACCGAGACCTGCCACAGAACGATCGACGCAACGCTCCACACTAAGTTCCGTCGCACGAAGAACGCCGAGCGGTCAGCGACAACATCTCGCGGTTCGAACGGTGGCGGTGCATTCTCTGTCGCGGATACTTCCAAAGTCTGAAGAGACTTGGAATCACCTTCGTCCAAACGGCTCAACCATCCGGCCCACGCGATCCAGAAGGCGGCCAGAGGGAGACTCAGCCCAAACCACAGTCCTTCTGGCCAAACGCGCCACGTCTCCGCCGACCGCCACCACATCCAGTCCGCCAAACACAGCAACCACATTGCGGCATAAATGCAAGTGAATCGCACAAGCTTGGTTGGAAATATGAGTTTGGGAAACACGAAAGGCAGTACCTGTTAATTGGTTGATGAAACGCGACCGCCGACGGCCTTTTTGCGTTTCGGTTTGGAACGCGGAGCGATGCCGAGTTGGCGACGGACCTCGTCGGAACTGACTCCACCTTCTTCCCGCAAAGAACGGCGAGATTCCTCAATGATGGCCATGAACTTGGGATTGTTCGCCAACTCGATTGACTCCCATTCGTCTCGCGAAACATCGTGAATCGAAACGCACGGCTTACCACGTTTAGTCAAAAGTACAGTGCCCGTCTTGGTTGTCAATCGCATCGGCAATCACTCGTCGTTGGAACGCGCTGAAATCACTGAGATTTGCGATTGCTCGGCGAGAGTACTCGATACGAAATACCATTCCCGAACCCTCGGCTATTTCACCTTATCGAGCAGATTGTCGAAGTTGTCGAGCGGATTTTTCTTGGGATCGGCCATCTTGGTTTCGTCCAAGCCCATTGCCTTGCTGGCCTTCTTCATGTCGGCCTCGGAAGGGGTATTGCCTTCCGACGAACCGGCTTTCGCGTCGGACTTCATCGGCTCAGGCTCAGCCTTGGTGGTTTGAACCACTTTGGCCTTTGCAGCCTTGGCTTTCGCTGAACTCCCAAACGCGAACGGAACGCTCAAGGCAAACAACGCGGCTACGCAGCCGACCGTCGCCCAAACCAACGCCTTAGTCAGCGCGTTGCCCGTGATCATCCCCATGACTTCTTGCGGACTGCGGCCTTTCAAGCCACGAACAAACTCGCGCAGTTCCGCCGTGGTCGCCGCCGTTTCAGTCTTCAGTCGCTTAATATCGTTCATCATGTCCCTCGCCGATTGGCGTGTGTAATCGCATCCAGGATGCATCAGCACCCGACCTACTTTTTGCGAATATCATCCAGAATGTGAACCAGTTCTCCACCGGCTGTGCTAATCGCTTCGATGACCGGCTCAAACCGAATGGCCGTGCAATCCTTGTGAGCCTTCAGCAAGACCTTGCGATCGCCGGCCAGAGCGTTGCCGAGATTCGATTCGATCTGCGACGCCAATTCCGATTCCGAGATCGGTTGCCCGTTGAGGTACACCTTCTCGTCTTTGTCGATCACCACGGTGACCTTGGAGTACCCCGCGCTTTGCACGTTTTCGGCCTTGGCCGGCGTCCACTGCAAATGACTGTCGTCCTGGCCTTTCGCAAGGATCACAAAGAACACGAGCAGATTGAACGCGATGTCTCCCATTGCCACGCTGGGAATGTCAACTTTCGGTACTCGACGTTTGATTTTCATGACGCGGTTAAAACCCTAGCGAGGCTTTGCCTCAGACCATCAGCCGGAACGCGCTAGCGTCCGGTTCGAGAGTCC
>JAYVSP010000901.1:0-3857 GCA_043775215.1 Planctomyces sp.
GATTTGATTGACGATTGATGAACGAGGATTGTTGATTGTTGAAGGAACAGACCGCATCACCCGCCGATTTGCCTCGATTATCGCGACCCAATAACATTCCGGCCCGCCGACCAGTGATCCACTTCAACAATCAACAATCCTTGTTCATCAATCGCTCATCGGATTCCGCCGGCGAGGATTTGATTGACGATTGATGAACAAGGATTGTTGATTGTTGAAGGATTTGATCCATCAATTCTCCCGCCGTTTTAGGAGTCCTATCGTGAATCGTCCTCCACATTCTCAGCCTGCCGCGTCGCCGCCGACCATCAAGTTAACCGTGGGCTGGCACTGTCTGCATTTGTACTTGCGAACCAACCAGAAAGAATGGCTCCAACTCGCCGACTATCAGCGTGCCGAAGGACGTGAGCAGTTGATTCAATTGCTCGACCCCAATCGGGATGGGGCACCTCAGCGGATTCAGACGTCGGTCGCCTCACGCCATGAGGCGGATTTGGGGCTGATGATCATGGATCCGAACCCGCTGGTCATCAACGGCATCCGACAGGGCATCCGTGCCAGTCGCCTGGGGACAGTCCTCGAACCGGTCTACTCGTTCGTGTCGATCACGGAAATTTCCGAGTATGTGCCATCACTGGAGCAATATGCCGATCGGCTGAAACGCGAAGGAGCTGATCCTACCGAGCCGGCTTTTCAGGCGAAGATGACCGCCTATGAACAGCGGTTGCCGATGATGAATCAGCAGCGGCTGTATCCCGACTTTCCGCCGTTTCCAGTCGCCTGTTTCTATCCGATGAACAAAATCCGGCATCCGGAGGCGAACTGGTATTTGCTTCCGTTCAGCGAGCGCGCCGAATTGATGGCCGAACACGCGACGTCGGGGATGAAATTCGCCGGCCGAGTATCGCAGCTCATCACAGCCTCGACCGGATTCGACGACTGGGAATGGGGCGTGACACTATGGGGTCGTTCCCCCGAACACATCAAAGAGATTGTCTACACGATGCGTTTTGATAAAGCCTCCGCCCGGTACGCGGAATTCGGCCCGTTCTACCTCAGCTACGTGATGTCTCCGGCGGACGCTCTGAAAGAATTGCGTCTGTAGATCGAACGTCCCCGATGTCGCCGAATTGACGACTTGTGGAGAATTCCCAAAGAAGCTCCTCGACTCTCGGCAATTTGCCGATATACTTCCTCGCCGCTGAACGACGCATCCGTCAGCGGAAGTTTGCCGAAAGATGCGCCCTGTCGCGGGGTGGAGCAGCCCGGTAGCTCGCGAGGCTCATAACCTCGAGGTCGTAGGTTCAAATCCTGCCCCCGCCACTTTAAAGCCGGTCCAATCCTGGACCGGCTTTTTTTGTTGCCCTCCTCACCGGCCAGAAGTCCAATTGGCAGCCATGCGCCTGGCGCGATACAACCCGCTCAATTCGAGCTTTGCGACGATTCAAGAGGAAGGTCGATCGCTCGATGTCCGCGTGATGCCGAGAGGCACTTTCCGCACCGCGGTGGTCGCCCCAAAGGAGCTTCCCTGTGTTGGCAGTCGATCATATTTTTCACATGGTCAAGGGCGGAGGCCGTCCAATTCCCTCTCGGCTCTCGCGTTGGCGATCACAGGCCAATTCGATTCTGCGGCGTGTCGAACAACTGAAAAAGTTGAATGACCGCGAATTGATGGAGGCCGGTTTGGAAATCCGCTGGCGTGCCAAGGCCGGAATTCCGCTGCTTAAACTGATACCCGAAGCGTATGCCCTGGTCACGGAAGCCTCGACGCGCACGACCGGTATGACACCCTATTCGGTGCAACTCATGGGTGGCATCGGTTTGTTCGAGGGAGGCGTCGCCGAAATGCAGACCGGCGAAGGCAAGACGCTGACCGCCGTCTTGCCCGCGTTCTTGCGCGCTCTGCCCGGCAAGGGCTATCACGTCATTACGGTCAACGACTATCTGGCAAAACGCGATGCCGAAAGCATGAGTCCGATCTATGCCGCGTTGGGCATCTCGGTCGGCTGTGTGACGACTCCCGACGAGACCGACGCGCGCCGGCAAGCGTATGCTCAAGACATCACCTATGGCACGGCCAAGGAGTTCGGCTTCGACTATCTGCGTGACCGGCTGCGGCTGGGTGTCGGTGCTCAGGACAAACGCAAACCGAGCGTCTTCGCGACACGCGGACCCAGCGAGGCTGGCGGTGAACAGCCAGTCCAGCGCGGACACTACGGCGTGTTGATCGACGAAGCGGACAGCATCCTCATCGACGAAGCTCGAACGCCGTTGATCATCGGTCTGACGCTGCCGAACGACGCCGCAACCGTCAGTCTATTCCGCTGGTGTCAGCGAGCAATTTCGCACCTGGAAGCGAACAACGACTTCGTCTACGAACCGCAACGGCGCTCGGCCTATCTGACCGATACCGGCTGCCGGAAAGTCCTGCTGCTGGCGAAACCCGCGTTGATCGACTCGGTCGATACCGAACGCATCTACAAGCACGTCGAACAGTCGTTGACCGCGCGGTTCGCATTCATTCGCGACAAGGATTACGTCATTGTCAACGACGAAGTGAAGATCGTCGACGAGAGCACCGGCCGCGTCATGGACGGTCGCAAATGGCAAGACGGCTTGCATCAGGGGATCGAAGCGAAAGAGCTCGTCCCCATCACGGCAGCGTCAGGCGAAGCGGCCCGCATCACCGTGCAGAGCTACTTCCGACTCTACAACTACATCAGCGGGATGACCGGCACCGCCGTGCAATCGACGCGCGAGATCAAACGCACCTATGGACTGATGGTGACGCCGATCCCGACCAACAAGCCCTGTATCCGCGTCGGACACCCGACGCGCGTCTTTGCCACGCAAGAGGCTAAACGCGCCGAGATTCTCAAGAGCATCCAAGAGATGATCTCCGTCGGGAGAGCCGTTCTGGTCGGCACCCCCTCCGTCGAGTCGTCGGTCGCGCTGGGTAAGCTGTTTGACCAAGAGGGCATTCACTACGAAATCCTCAATGCCCACTTTCACGAGCAGGAAGCGGAGATCATCTCCCGCGCCGGACAAGTCGGCAAAGTGACAGTCGCCACGAACATGGCCGGCCGCGGAACCGACATCCATCTCGATGAGCAACTGACCAAGAACGGCGGCCTGCACGTCATCGCCACTGAAATGCACAGCTCTGCCCGCATCGACCGCCAGCTCATCGGCCGAGCCGCTCGGCAGGGCGACCCCGGCAGCTATCAATTCTTCCTCTCGCTGGAAGACGAATTGCTGCGTTGCCTGGAACCGGACGTCCTCACCGCACACCGCAGTCAAGCTCGCCCCAATGCCAACGGTGAACTGGGCTCAACCTGGATCAGCTTCTTCAAGAGCACGCAAAGATTCCTGGAGAAAACGCACTACCGCCAACGCAAAGACCTGCTCAAGGGCGAACGCCACCGCATGGACCAGTACCGCCATATGGGCCTGGACCCATGTTTGGAACTCACGGAATAAGGCACGACCGCCAACGCAAAAGCATCAGCGAGGGCGAACAGACGACGCCCTCGCTGACGTTCGGGTTACATTTGAGCCGCGAATAATTCAAGCTAGACATGGCCGACAAAAGTGGGGTTGAAGGCGAACGGGGGGCGTGAGCCCTCTGGTTTTTCCAAGTGGTGAAAGCACCAGGGGCCAACTAGTGCGTCTTCAAGACTTAAATCACGGGTTGTGAGCGGCAAGGTTCTAGCCAGCGTCAGCCCCCGGACAGCCCCCACTTCTGAAGACAATTTTTGGAAACACTCATCTTCGCTGATCTTCACTAATGACTTCTGGTTGTTCTGCCTTCATGAGCGAAGATCAGTGGAGATCAGCGTTCCTGTTTTCTAAGTCCG
>JAYVSP010000902.1:0-3462 GCA_043775215.1 Planctomyces sp.
CAGACCTTTGCGGCCGTTGCGGAAGCGGTAGCCGTAATCGCCTCCCGGAATCACATGCAGCAAGCGGCACGGCGGGCGGCTGTCGGCATCGTTGTCCACGGTGAAGAGCCGCCCGAACGCATCGAAGCAGCTCGCGTGCGGATTCCAAAACCCGGTCGCAATCTGGCTCAGCTTCGAGCCATCCAGCCGGCAACGATAAATGTTGCCTCCCTCGCCGCCCCCGCTGAGCGTCGTGCCGTCCGAACCGATGATTTTGTAATCGGCTCCAAGATTCTCGCCGAACCCAAAGTACATCCAACCGAGCGCATCAATCGCGAACCCGGCGAGTCCGTTGTGCGGGTAATCCCCCTTCGTGTCGAGCTTCACGATGCTTTCTTGGCGATCGGCTTTGTCGTCGCCGTCGTCATCGTGGAAGAGAAAAATCTCTCGACGGGTCGCAACGTAAACCGATTGCCGAGGGCCGTGAGCCGAGGGCCGTTGGCCGTTTTCCTTTTCCTGTTTTTGGGCATCTGGAAAAGGATTATCGGCTTTCGGCTTTCGGCCATCGGCCATCGGCTCAACAGGAAACCAAATCGGTCTCACCACAACGCTCATCGAATGCTTCAATCCGTCTTTGAAGACGACGATCTTGTCTGCTTTCCCGTCGCCGTCCGAGTCGCTCATCACGAGCACTCGATCAGTCGGATGGCCTTTGTAGCCTTCGGGCGGGAAGTGCGTGTTGCTTTCGATGGCGAAGACTCGGCCGCGATGATCGACGTCGAGTCCGGTCGGCGTGACGATCTGCGGATGCTCGGCGAAGAGTTCGATTTTCAATCGCGGATCGAGCGACTTGGGTGGCTCGTCAGCATTTGCGCTCATCAACGCGAGATTTGCCATGCACAAGATTATCAGGGCCAAACAGCAACGCATCAACGACTCCTCGACTGGCACGAACCGTGGTTCGGACGCCAACGTCCGCAAGTCTGGGCGTCCGCGCTCCGAAAGATGATCGTGTAGTGACGTCGCGAAAATTGCCAGCGACTTCCGCTGCCTCGCTTCATAAAGTGGTGACCAGGTTCCGAGGAATTTGAAAAAATACGGCTCAACACAACCAAATCTCCATTGGCAGAATCACTTTTCCGGCCTCAAAATGTGTTCAACTCACCGCGCAACGATGATCGAGGACGCTCATGCAAACTCTCGTTCTGGGAACTCCCGCTTCACAAGAACCGCTGGAATCGTTTTTTCAACGGTTGGGAAATGAAGCCGTCAATGTGATCGGTTCCGATGGCGCGATCCGAGCGAGAATCGAGCCGACTGTCGATGCGGAGGCCTGGGCCTCGGAAGCCGCCGTTCGCTCGAACCCAAACTTCCAGCGTCTCGAATCCGAGTTCCTCAAGGATCTCGATGAACTCAAACGGCGAGCGGCTCGGCCGATGTCGAGTGTCACGACCGATGAGTTGTTGAAGAGGCTCAATTCTTTGCCGCTGCCGAGTTGAACCATGCGTTTCACTGTCACATGGTCAGATGAGGCGCAAGATCGCCTATTGAAACTGTGGCTGGCATGTCCCTCTGGCGAACGCGCGGCATTTTCCGAGCGAGTCAACTGGCTTGATCGTGCGCTCCAAGAAAATGCCCACCAAAAAGGTTCGATCGTCTCGCAGCAGCCGGAACTGCGAATCCTGATTCCGCCTGAATTCTTTGAGCTGCCGACGATCGGACTCGGATTTTCGACTTCCGTTGAAGACCGAAAGGTCGAAGTGGTCGAAGTCATTGTGATCGACAGACAAACTCAGTGATTCTAAAACGTGGGCCGGCGGCTCATCACGGCGTCGAAATGGGCTTGTGACACGAAGTCCAAGAACTCCTGGAATTCTGGCTGATAGACCACCTCGTGAATATCTCCGAGTGCGGAGGGCTGACTGGATTGCAGCCATTTCAGGAACTCGGCGTTGACGGGATCCAACTCGGGCAAGGTTTTTGGCGCGACGATTTCGGCCAGCGCCTCGGACAGATCGTCGGCCGACTCGAAGCGGTCTTGAGAACGCTTGGCCAGCAGCTTATCGATGATGAATTGCACTTCGATCGGGATCGCCGGATCAAAGTCGGCCAGAGGCTGCGGGAGTTCGTTCGTGTGCCGGAGCATTTGCCGCACGGGGTTCTTGTCGGGAAACGGGACTTGCCCAGTCAGGCAGTGATACAGCGTGCAACCCAAGCTGTAGAGATCGCTGGCCGTGTTCGCGGAGTGCGGGTCTTCCGCCTGCTCGGGCGACATGTAATCGTAGTGCCCCAGCACGCCGCCACTGCCCGTCAGTCCTTCCGCACTGATCGTCAGCTCGCCTTCTTCACCGTCCAAAGAATCCAGGAACGACAACGCATCGCGTGCCGCGCCGAACTCCATGATTTTCACTAGCCCGTGCGTTGTGATCCACAAGTTCGCCGGGCAGATGTCGCGGTGGACAATGTCTTCCGAGTGCAGATAGGCCAAGCCCAACGCGGCTTGTTGGATGAGTTGACAGGCTTCGGCATACGGCAGTCGCCCGTCGCGCGTCAGGCGTTGTTCCAGAGTCTCTCCGTTGAGTTCTTCCAAGGCGATGAACGGGACATCGCCGACCTTGCCGACTTGATACGTCTTGACGACGTGCAAGTGATCGGCCTGCAAGCCAACACGAGCCTCACGCCCCAGCCGCGCGAGCCGCTCTTTATTGCGGCTGAGCGTTGCGGGAAAAACTTTCAAACTGATGGGCTGACCGAATTCCGCATGCTCCGCTCGAAAGACATCACCCAAGCGGCCCGCCGTCAGACGAGCCGTCACGCGATACGGCCCCAACATGTACGGGCCGGGAACTCCGGCCAACAATGCCGTGGCCTGAAAGTCCGTGAGATCATGCTCTTCCATGAGGCGTGCGACGAAACCGGGGCCATCGTCCGCACTGCCGCCGCTCGTCAACCAACGGAATTGGCTCTGGATGAATTGCTCGGGACTGAGAAGCTGCCCGTTGACGGCTAACGCGCCGATCTGTTCGACTTTCATGTCTGTAACTTTCGGAGGTTGGTTGGAGTTTGAGAAATTTCAGATTTCAGATTTCAGACTTGGATACTTGGAAATCTGAAATTCAGTTTTCCAAATCGGCGAGAAACCTATCCGCTGCGATGCGACCCGTCGAGAGTCTGAATCGAAACGTCTGATTCGCAAGAAAATCGGCCCCACTCTCAGCATACGTTCCTTGCCGCAATCTCAGCCATCGCGTCGTTGCGGCGCGTCGGATATTCTTTGCGTGACCGACGACATGTTTCGCATTGACCACACCGATTCCAGTTCAGGCAGAATTATCCAGGGCAGAATCATGAAACATAGCGGCCCCGTTCTGTCTTCACGATTCTGCCCTGCATGATTCTGCCGAGCAATTCACGATAAGAACGCGTGCAGAAACTAATTCCGGAGCCGCGCCCGTCAGGAAGCGGGCAAAGGTCACCGCTTCC
>JAYVSP010000903.1:0-10101 GCA_043775215.1 Planctomyces sp.
CTCGGCGGGGAAATGTCTGCGCAGTCAGGAGCTTCAGAGATGAGAGTCATCGCTTGCCCGTCGTGCGAAAAGAAACTGAAGCTCCCCGACACCTTTACCAAATCCTCCTGCAAGTGTCCCGCTTGTGGGCAGACGCTAAAGATCGCTCCGCCGAGACCCGTTGAACCGGCATTGACTGCTGAGAAACCGGCGGTCGTTCCGACAAGACCGGCTGTCGCTGCTGCAAGACCGGCCGTCGCTGCCGCAAAGCCGGCTGTCGCTGCTGCAAAGCCGGCCATCGCTTCGACAAAACCGACCGTCGCTGCCGCACAGCCGACGCAGGCTCCCACGAAACCGACGCAGGCTCCGTCCAAACGGAAACCCGACGATGAGGACCTCGTGGAACTCGAAGCGGACGATTTGATCGAAGACGAACAGATCAACGAAGAACTGGGCGAAGATGACCTGTTTGAAGAGGAGACGCGGCCGCGACGTTCAGCGGTTCGATCGGCGCGCGGCGGCAAGCGGCCGGCTCCACGCCGCAAAGTGAATTCGTCCTCCAAAGGATTGTGGATCGGATTGGGAGCCGGCGCTGTCGGTTCTCTCGTGGTAGCCCTGATCGTGTTGTTGTTGAATCGCGGAGACAACCCGCCGAACAACGTCGTGCAGCAACCGCCGGCGGCAAACGGTCTCAACCCGGCTAATCCGACGATGCCGTTGCCCGCCAATCCGACTGATCCCAACGCGATACCAGCGACTCCCGGCACCGTGCCGAATCCTGCCGGAATCGCTCCGAATACGATCATCGCGGCTGTTCCCGCGCAGCCCGCACCCACAAATCCCACCGTTCCTGTTCCGCAACCGCCCCAGCCAATTCCCAATCCGGTGCCATCCACTCCGAGTTCAGCGCAGCCAGCAATCGCGGCGAATCCGAACAACGCGCTGCGCTACAAGTGGCAGCCGAATCGCGAGTATTCGTACAAGTTCAGCATCGAAGCGAATCTCGGTGAGGTCGTCGAACGGACTGAAGGAGTCTGTTCGTACCGTATCGCGCCGCAATTGCCTGGGCCGACCATTGAATTCAAACAACAAGGAACCGGCACGGCGTTCGTGGTCTCCGCGGACGGTTTCTTGCTGACGTGCGAGCACGTCGTGGCCGGCGCCAAGTCGATTGAAGTGCAGCTCGGCGGTCAAAAATATTCGGCAATGGTGATCGCGACCGATCCCGCTCACGACGTCGCGCTCATTCGCATCAACGCGCAGAATCTGACGCCGGTGCCGCTGGCCGACTCCAACGCCGTCCAACTTGGACAAGCGGTGCGCGCGTTGGGGTATCCACTTTCGGATGTGTTGGGAAACAACTTGAAGGTGACGACAGGCTCGGTGTCGGGGCTGAATCAAGAAGGAACCAGCCGCGTCTTTCAAGTGGATGCGGCGCTCAATCCGGGTAACAGCGGCGGACCGGTCGTCAACGAGATGGGCGATGTGATCGGTGTCGCCAGCGCGAAGTTATCCGGGCCGTCCGTTTCGGCGGTCGGAATGGCTCGGCCAATCAACGACGCGAAGGGCTTGTTGCAGCAAGCGAGCGTGAAGTTTCTGGCCGGGACGTCGCCGCAGAAGCTCGACGGCCCGACACTGGCGGCGAAGGTCAGTCCCTCGGTGGCGCTGGTACATGTGGTTGCGGGAGCCAGCGGTAATCGCACGACTCTGGCATACAACGCGTCGTTCGCGACGTCGCAGCGGCCGGCTCCCGGTCGTCGGATTCTCAACTTCTCGATTCCCAATATCGGCCGAGGTTCCGGCACGTTGACGATCGACGAGTTTGGCGAAGTCGTGCAGATGACCGGCGAAGAGCAACTCCCCTTCTGTATGGGACCGGTCGCGATGGTGGCGATCGCTCCGTTGAATCCCTCTGGTCAGGTCTCGTGGGGGCGGAGCGAGCAAACGTCCGTCCGACGCATTGAACAAGACCCGAACGACCCGCTCGCACGGATGCGTGCCCGCGGCATGATGCGTCCCCCCTTCGGTGGTCCGTTCGGGAATCGGCCGAAGGAAATCGTCTTCCCCGCGCAGGAGAGTTCGACGTTCACGCTCGGCCAACAAGTCGCCGACGTGCAGTTGATCAAGAAGAGCTACGAATTGAAGACGCTCGACAACGCCGCCAATCCGTACTTGCACTTGAAAGGCGAAGGAGACTGGCGTTTCCATCTGAAGGACGCGATGCCGTTCTCGGCCGAATTGAAGTTCGAACTGGCGCGCGCGATCGACAACGCGACGATCCGCGTGCCGTTCCAGATGCAGTTCCTGTACACCGACCCGCAAGTCATCGCGGCCGAACGCAAACAGGCCGAAGAACGGATGGCCGCGTCTCGGCAACAACAGTCGCAGCAGGCGGCGGCGGAACTCGACAAGCTGGCGGGACCGCAGAAAGCCAAACTGGTCCGCCGATTCGCGCCGATCACGACGGTTCTTTGTCAGGCCATCCAACTGACTCCCGATGGCCAACGCGCGCTGTTTTCGATGAATGAAGGCCCGGTCATGATCTTCGATGCGACCCAAGATGAACCGATCGGAAAGCTCGAAGGGCTGAAGCAAAACATTCAATTCCTCAGCGTGTCGTCCGACGGCAAGCTGGCCTGCGGCGGTACGCTGACGGAAGCCTGTGTCTGGGATCTCGAATCCCGGAAAATTGTCCTGCAACCCAAGATCGACCGCTTCGCGCCGAGTTGCGTGACCTTCTCCGCAGACAACCAGCGCGTCTATTTCGGCTTCGGTTTCAGTCGCTTCCAAGTTTGGGATTTGGCTTCGGGAAAGCTGTTGAAAGAATGGCAGCCTCAACGTGGCAACACGAAAGCAGTGATGCTGACTCCCGACGGTCAGACCTTGATTGCGACCGACGGTCAGCAGTTGTTCCATTACGATCCCATCACCGGCAAACTGCAAAAGGCCGAGCCGCTCGCTACCGGCGGCGGCAGCTATTATCAGGTGCGTCTGACGGCGGCAGGGAATCGCGGCGTCTTTGTGAAAAACCTTGCCAGCTTAGACGTCATCTCGCTGACGGAACCGACCAAGCCCAACAACATCGCCGTTCGCCCCGCGCCGAACAACAGTATTGCGATCTCGGCGAATGGCAAACGAGTGGCCGTGGCCGATTCGAGCAATAAGCAGATCGTCGTCTGGGACGCCGACAAAAATCAAATCATCGATCAATGGCCGGTGGACACCATCGCCGCGCAAACCGTGGCACTCTCGGCCGACGGCAAGTTCGTGCTGACCTGCGGATACCACAAAGTCCTGCAACTGTGGGAATTGACGGAGTGACCGGTGCTCTGCGTGCGTCGTGTGCGAAGCCGCACTGTCGCCGCGACAAAGAGAGGGTCGCTTCTTGGCGATGCGTAGTGCCGCGGTTATTCTCGTCTCGGTTGATGCCCACACTCGCCCGACGCGCCAGCGAGAGCGAACGGTTCCGCGACTTTCTTCACAACAGAGCATTGTGAAGCGTTCGCCCTCGCTGGCGCATCGGGTTAGTGTGGGCATCGTGAACTCTGCCCACCTGTTGCACCCGTAAGGATTCCGCCATGACGCCTCGATGGCTCACCCGCCTTGGTGTTCTCGCTACATTTGTTATCGGCTTGGGAGCCGCGTTGATCCTCGCCGCTGATCCACCGGCGGTGAAACCGGACACGTCGGTGGACCCCGCGCATGCAAAACAGCGGGCCGCCGGACTGGACCTCTTCAAGAAAGAGGTTCGGCAGGTACTGGTGGCTCGTTGCGTGAAGTGTCACGGCGGCGAGAAGACCCAAGGGGAGTTCGACCTCACCACCCGCGAAGGATTTCTCAAAGGTGGAGAGACGGGTGTTGTCGCTGTCATTGGCAAATCAAAAGAGAGTTTGCTGCTGAAGCTGATCAAGCAGGAAGAAGAACCGCACATGCCGGCCGACGGAGCCAAGCTGTCCGACTTGCACATCGCCGCGATCGCGCGGTGGATTGATCTGGGTGCTCCGTATGACAAGTCGTTGAAGGAAGAGGTCAAAGATCCGAAAGCCTGGATTCATCGCGAAGTGCCGCCGGAGGCTCGCGAATTCTGGGCATTTCAGCCGCTGAAAGTGCTACCGCCGCCAGTGATCAACGGCGAAGTGGCGAAGTGGGCTCG
Source organism: Planctomyces sp. (assembly GCA_043775215.1). Classification (GTDB taxonomy): domain Bacteria; phylum Planctomycetota; class Planctomycetia; order Planctomycetales; family Planctomycetaceae; genus SXKJ01. The sequence goes on from JAYVSP010000903.1 coordinate 4,133, forward strand.
CACGCCAATTGACCAGTTCGTCCTCGCGAAGCTCGCGGAGAAAGGGCTGTCGCCGAATCCGATCGTCGATCGCCGCGTGCTCATCCGCCGAGCGTACTTTGACCTGATCGGCCTGCCTCCCGCTGCATCCGAGGTTGAATCGTTCGTGAATGACCCGGATCCGAATGCGTTTGAAAAGGTGCTCGACAAATTGCTGGCATCGCCGCAGTATGGTGAGCGGTGGGGGCGGCATTGGTTGGATGTCGCTCGCTTTGCCGAGAGTCACGGATTTGAACAGGACTATGACCGGCCATTCGCATACTACTTTCGCGACTTCGTCATTCAAGCATTCAACCAAGACATGCCGTTTGACCAGTTCGTGAAGTGGCAATTGGCTGGCGATGAGTTCGCTCCGGACACCCCGCTGGCTCAAATGGCAACGGGCTTCTTAGGTGCGGGTGTGTTCCCGACTCAGATCACGGCCAACGAAGTCGAGCGAACTCGGTACGACGCGCTCGACGACATGACGGCCACGACCGGCGGAGCGTTCTTGGGACTGACAATTGGCTGTGCTCGCTGCCACGATCACAAGTTCGACCCGATTCCGGCGGCGGACTATTACCGGATGCTGGCGACGTTCACGACGACCGTCCGCAGTGAAGTCGATCTCGACCTGGATCCCGCGACGTACAAGAAAGAGAAAGTCGCGTTCGACGTGTTGCATGTGCCGCTCGCCGATGCGCTGGCGAAGTTTGAGAACGAACAACTTTTGCCTCGACTGGCCGATTGGGACAAGGCCGAAGCAGCTCTGCGCGCGGAAGGGAAATCGCAAATCAAAGCCAAGTGGGTGATTCTCGACTTGGCCGAGATGAAGTCGGCGGGTGGAGCGACACTCACAAAGCAAGAGGATGGCTCGGTGTTGGCGACCGGTACGAATCCCGACTTCGACACGTATACTTTTGTTGCCAAAACCGATCTAACCGGCATCAGTGCCATTCGGCTGGAAGCACTCGCTCATCCCAGTATGGTTAAAGGCGGTCCCGGCCGCGCGGATAACGGCAACATCGATTTGACCGACGTCCAAGTCACGGTCGCGGCTAAAGAAAGAGGTCAGAAGTCAGAAGTCAGAGATCAGAAACCGCAGCTCGTAAAGTTGATCAACGCCATTGCGACCTACGAGCAAGGACCGCACCTGGCGATCAAATTAGCCATCGACGGTGACAAGAAATCCGGATGGGCACTCGACCCGAAACTCGGACAAGATCACGCCGCCGCCTTCGAGCCTGAAGCTCCGATCGGCACAGAGGGGGGTAGCGTGTTGACCGTCACGCTGTCGTTCAACGGCAACAATCGGCACAACATCGGCCGGCCACGCTTGTCCGTGACGACTGCTCCCAAACCGATCAGCCTGGATGGCGACGCCTTGCCGGCGGGGATCGCAGAACTGCTGGCAACTGCCACTGACAAACGTTCCTCCGAACAAACTAAGACGTTGCTGAATTGGTTCAAATACCTCGATCCCGATTGGAAGAAGCTCAATCAAGCAGTTCAAGAAAGTCTGGCGAGGGCTCCCAAGCCGAAGCTCGCGAAGGTCATGGTTTGCAGCGAAGGGGTGAAGCCGATTCGGCATCACACACAGGGAGCTGACTTCTTCAACGAATCGCATTTTCTGTATCGTGGCGATACGACTCAAAAGGTGGACGTCGCCTCACAAGGCTTCTTGCAAGTGTTGATGCGGTCGCCCGAGCGTGAGAAATCATGGATCGAAGCTCCGCCTGCCGGCGCGACGACTTCCTATCGCCGCCGTTCACTGGCGAATTGGATCACCGACACCGAACGCGGTCCCGGCCACTTGCTGGCGCGCGTTATGGCCAATCGGTTGTGGCAGCATCACTTCCATGTCGGCCTCGTTGCCACGCCGAATGATTTCGGCGCGATGGGCGAACGTCCAACACACCCCGAGTTGCTCGATTGGCTCGCCGCGACATTGATGGCTCCGCAAATCTCAAATTCCAAAACAGACCCCAGTGTTGGGCGCGGGTCTCCCGACCCCGCCCTCAACCCAACCAACGGTACGGGCTGGCGGCTGAAGGCGATGCACAAGTTGATCATGCTCAGTGCCGTTTATCAGCAGAGCACAACGTTTGACGCGGCCAAATCGAAGCTCGACCCGCAGAATCAATTTCATTGGCGACGCTCGCCGCGCCGACTGGAAGCCGAAGTTATCCGCGATGCGATGTTGTCTGTCAGCGGCTCGCTCGACCCGACGATGTTTGGTCCAGGCACACTGGACGAAGCGCACAAACGCCGCAGCATCTATTTCATGGTCAAACGCAGCCGGCTGATCCCGATGATGCAACTCTTCGATTCACCCGAACCGCTGGTCAGCGTCGGCGACCGGCCGAGCACCACAATCGCCCCGCAAGCACTGATGTTCCTCAATAACCCCAACGTCCGCGGCTATGCCCACAACTTCGGAAAACGTCTGCTCCCGTTCGCCGAGAAATCGCCGGCTGACGCCGTGCGGCAAGGCTACCTCGCCGCCACTGGCCGCCCGCCCACCGATACTGAACTCGCGGAGGCAACTGCGTTCTTGACTCAACAAACCGAGTCCTACCAATCCGCCGCCAAGCCAAACGCTCGCGAGCTGTCCCTCGCCGACTTCGCCCAAGTGCTGATGAGCTTGAATGATTTCGTCTACGTTGAGTGAGGCGGCACGATTACAATCGTTCGTGCGTGTGAATAGTACATTCGTTTGCCATTGGAGTTCATCATGTCCGTGGTTGTGCTGAACCAAGAATTGTTAAAGCGTTTTGAAACAGTTTCTGACCGTACCGAGGTGCGTGACGACCAAGGTCGCTTGATTGGACTGTTCACTCCACTGTCCGCACTCATTCCACCGATTTCGCGAGAGGAATTGGATCGCCGCGCTGAGGGGCCAGGTCGTCCATTGACCGACATCTTGGCCGACTTGCGAGCCAAGGCATGAAAAAGTTCACTGTCTTGTGGCAAGAAAGAGCGGAAACCGAACTGGTCCACATTTTGGAAAATGCAGCCGACCGCAATCGGATTGCGGAGGATGCCAATGCCATCGACCAGATGCTGGCAGAGTCAGGCGACCAAGTCGCGAATCTCGTGACAAGTCCGAGCGAGTTGTCTTTCACGGCGTGTTGGCTGCTCACTATCGAGTTTCGATTGAAGGTCGCCGTATCATGGTGCAGACGGTTTGGTTCATTGGGTGAGATGCGACTGAAGAGGAATCTGAACATTGATGTGCCGATCCTAAGCCGTTTCGCGGAACACTTGCAACACATCGTCGTGCAGCGTGCCGTTGGTTTTAGGCCGTTTCGCTGATCACCCGCAGAACCTCGTCGTGCAGCTTGCCGTTGGTAACGACGACGCTGCGGTTGGCGGCGAGTTCTCGGCTGTGCGTGAAGTCGAGCGGTCGGCCGTCGATGTCGGTGACTCGGCCGCCTCGCCGACTTCGCACAGGTATTGATGAGCTTGAATGATTTCGTCTACGTCGAGTGAACAGACTGTGATAGAATCGCGACTGTTTAAGTCCCTTCACTTCGACCTGAGGAGCAAGTCATGGCAGTCATCGTGTCAGATCCGCGACTGTCGGAACAGTTGCAAACGGTGTCGGATTGCGCGGAGCTACGCGATGCAACCGGACGGTTACTGGGATTTTTCATTCCGCTGATGATCTCCCGCGAAGAACTCGATCGTAGGGCTGCCGAACCTGGTGGTCGGCCATTGGCCGATATCCTTCGCGATCTGGAGTCGCGAGCATGAAGTTCACGGTCGTTTGGAAGCCGGCCGCGGAACTCGAACTGGCACAAGCATGGGAGGCATCTCAGGATCGTCGAGCAGTCAGCGCCGCAGCTAACGTAATCGATCAACAATTAGCGAGATTACCGGGTCATTCTGGTGAATCCCGCGAGGGCGATGACCGGATCATTTTCGAGCGACCGTTGTCAGTGACCTATCGAGTTTCGGTAGCGGATCGATTGGTTGTCGTCTTGTACCTTCGTTACACGGGATGACGATGTAGTTCGTATCGAGCATTGACGAAACTAGGCCGTTTCGCGAATTGCGCGCAGTACGTCGTCATGCAGCTTGCCGTTGGTGACGACGACGCCGCGGTTGGCGGAGAGTTCTCGGCCGTGGGTGAATTCGAGCGGTCGGCCGTCAATGTCGGTGACTCGGCCGCCGGATTCTTCGACGACGAGGACTCCGCCGGCGTGGTCCCAGATTTTTTCGCGGTAGTCGGCTTTCGTGGGCAGACGGAGATAAACGTCCGCCTCGCCGCGAGCCACGACGGCATATTTGGCTTGGCTGTCGAGCCGCACGGCGGGCTGCACGATCCCCAGCGATTGCGCGATGACCGCCGAGCGATCATGCGCGCTGTGGCCCGATTCGACCGATTCACACAAACGGACATCGGCCCAACTCGTGGTGGACGATGTTCGGATCGAGGCTGCTCCGGCGAGTGAGGCGCGATCGACGGAATCGACAAAGCAGGGAAGCACGCTCGCCCCCTGACCACGAACCGCGATAAACAGCGAACCTGTTGCCGTGTCGCCACTGGGGATGAGCGGTAAGTTTGGGCAGCCCAAGATCGCGACGGTGATCCGGCCTTCGACAATCAATGCCAGCGAGATCGCGTATTGCTCGTTACGCAGGAAACCCTTCGTCCCGTCAATCGGATCGAGCGTCCAAAAGCGTGGACCGAATGAAGTCGCTCCGCCGCGGTCGATCCACCGGCAGATGTCCTCCGGCTCGGCATTCAGGTTGATGTGGCTGAGTTCCGCTTGCACGCGGTCGAGGAATGGCTTGTTCTCCGCCTGACGCAACTCGGTGGAATCTTCTTCGCCGATGATCGGATCATTCGGAAACGCCTCAGACAGCGTTTGGCAGATCACCGCCTGACTGGCAAAGTCGGCGATCGTCACGGGGCTTTTGTCCGCCTTCTCCATCGCGGACGGGATCGTCCGTTGCACGGCTTGGCAAACTTGAGCCGCTCGTCGAACAGCGGCGATCGCGATTTGAAGCTCTTGTTCATAGTGCATGGCGGTGGAAATCCGAAAGTCGAAACTCGTAAGCCGAACGACAAGTTTTTCGCTGCTGAAGCAACGGTCTGCTGGTGTCACGCGGCCTTCGCGATGGTCGGCACTGTCTCGGCGGGGGCCAGTCGCTGCAAGAGATAATCCGCGGCTCGGCATGTCGCTCCAGTCTGGGCAAATTCGGCGCGGAGTTGTTCGACTTCTTGCCGAGCGGCGGTCAACCGGTCTTGCACGCTCAGCCAGCCGTGCAGGACTTCGGTGATTTGTGTGATGGCCTTCGCCGGTGAGCCGACAATGACGAACTCCGGCAACACTTCGCGATCGACAAACAAATTCGGCAACGTGATGAAGCGGCACTTCACGAGTGCTTTGCCGATCAAGTACATGATCCAATCGGACGAGTACTGCACGACCGCCGGTTTGCCGCGCGTCAGCACTTCCAGGCTGACCGAGCCGGAAACCATCGAACAGCACTCGGAGACCTGAATGACTTCCGGAGTTTTGCCGACGAAGAAGTGAACCGGCAGCCGCGCTGCGGTCGCCATCAGCAGCGAGCTGCAAAACCGGCGATGCGACTCTTTGTAGCAGGCGACCAAGAAGCGCACGTTCGGATGCCGCTCGTGCAGACGCTTCATGACTTCGATCATGATCGGAAAGTTGCGGTGGACTTCTTGATTCCGCGAGCCGGGCAGGATCGCCACGTTGCGGTATTTCTTGGAAGTCCAGCTTTCGAGGAAAATGCAATCGAGTGGATGTTCGGCGACCTCATCGAAAAACGGATGCCCGACGTACTCGACCTTCACGCCACGCTCGGCATACCAAGCCGGCTCGAACGGCAGGCCGCAGAGGACGTCGTCCACGTCGCGGCGAATTTTCTTGATCCGCCAATCGGCCCAGGCCCAAATCTGCGGCGGCAAGTAATAG
>JAYVSP010000904.1:0-5186 GCA_043775215.1 Planctomyces sp.
ATCCTCAGTCGCGGCAAGTAGCCGTTCGGATTTCGGGCGTTGTGTTTCTTTCGGATTTGGTTCTTTGGTTTTCGGATTTGCGGCTTCGCCGCGCTACTCAGTTTGAGTAAGTGGTCGCTGTCGGCACTATCGCCACGGCAACAGTTCCATCTTGGCGGTTTTCGCGGCCTTCTGTTCCGGTGGAACGCCGAGTTGGATCAGCGCCTTGTGCATGATCTCCCGCGCTGGCGGAGCCGCAATGTCACCGCCGAAGTGTTCGCCGCTTGTGGCTGGTTCGTCGACGAGAACCAACACGAGCACTCTGGGGTTTGCGGCTGGCGCGCCGCCGACGAACGAACTCACATGCAGCCGATTCGAGTATTGTCCAGTCAACGGGTCTCGCTTCTGTGCCGTGCCGGTCTTGCCGAACACGGTGTAGTCTTCCAGCCGCGCCTTCTTGCCCGTACCGCGTTTGACGACCTCCGTCATCACCGACTCGACCATCCAGCGTGCAATTTCTGGTGGCACGGTCTCCGACACGACAGCGGATGATTCGGTGAGCCGGAACGCGCTAGCGTCCGGTTGCGTTTCACCGGAACCGGACGCGGAACCGGACGCTAGCGCGTTCCGGCTGATTTCGTTCGCGCGACGATTGTCGATCTGCAACGCGATGTTATGTAGCCACGATTCCTTTTCGGCGGTGCGGTGCTGGCGTTCGGGCTTCTCGGCCCAGGGACGGCCCGTTGGTGTCGTGCGATTCTCACGCAACAGTCGCGGGCTGATCAGCAGGCCGCCGTTCGCCAGTGCGGCGTGCGCGGTGATCAGTTGCAGCGACGTCACGGCAATCTCTTGGCCCATCGGAATCGAACCAGTTGAATACGATGTCCACTTCTTTAATGGAGCCAACATGCCGGAGAGTTCGCCTGGTAGTTCGATGCCCGTCGGGCGACCGAATCCGAACGTCAGCGAGGCCTTGTACAACTCGGCGTTGCCCAGTCGCTGGCCGATTTTTGCCATGCCAATGTTGCTCGATTTGACCAGCACATCAGTGAGACTCAGCACGCCGTACTTGTGATGATCGTGCAGCAGGCGGCTGCCCATGCGGTATTCGCCGTTCTCGCAGTGGAACGATTCATCCCGGCGGATGACTTCCTGCGCAAGCGCCCAACTGACGATGAACGGCTTGAACGTCGAACCCGGTTCATAGATCGCCGCCAGCGCCTGATTCTTCCATGCCTCTTCGCTGACATGTGTCAGGTCATTCGGGTCATACGTCGGTCGTGAGGCCATTGCCAGCACCTCGCCCGTTTTCGGGTCGAGAACAATCGCCGCCGAGTGCTTCGCGTGCCATTTCTCCATGAGCTTGTCGAGCTCTTCCTCGGTGTGCAGTTGAATCACGGTGTCGAGCGACAGCGTGACGCTTTGCCCGTGCCGCGGAGCCTCGGCAATGTCGATCTGCATGTCGATCACTCGCCGCCGTGAATCGAGCACCAGCCGCCGAAATCCCGATCTCCCGGCCAGTCGCTCATTGAGATGCTGTTCTATCCCGCCGCGGCCGATCCCGTCGATATCTCGGCCACCGAGCACATGCGCTGCGAGATGTCCTTGCGGGTACTGCCGCAAGAACTCATCGCGGAATCCACCCAGGTCGCGAGGGCACTTCAACGCAGTCAGCCGAGTGATCACATCGGGATCGACGATGCGCCGGCGGACCCACATGAAGTGCTTGTCGTTGTGCAGTGCGATGCGGGCTTGCAAGGCATCGGCATCTTGCCCCGCCGCCTCGGCGACCCGTCGCACGAGTTCCGCTTGATCGGGCGACTGCATCACCTTGTTGGGTACGACGAAGAAACTTTGAGATGCGACCGTTGTCGCCAACACGCGACCGTCACGGTCAAAGATGTCTCCCGGCCGAGCGGGAATTTCTTCGAGGAACGTGCTCTGTTGCTCGACCTGGTCCAAGAAACGATGCCGGCTGAACCACTGCAACTGCACCAACCGTCCCGCCAGCAATAGCCAAAATCCGCACACGACTAGCAGCAGCAAGCGAACCCGCCACTCCAAATTCGTCGGCACGTCTGAAGGTGAATGCGGCGCTGTCGTCATTTTTGGGAGTGCGGTGATGCATTACCGCTTTCATTTGCGGCGAAGCCGCTTTCACTTTGACTTCGCTTTTGTTTTCGTTGAGACATGTTGCTGATTTGAGCCAAAGCAAAGCGGCGCCGCCGCAATGAAAGCGGTGATGCATCACCGCACTCCATAAAAAAGCGTTGTGCGTGACATCGCGGATCGTTGAGGTAATTTGAGGCCGTCGTTTCCTTCCAACGATTTGATCGTTCGCGCGGGGGCTCCCAGCCGTTGCGCCTTCAAACGCAGTTGAGCGTATTGCTCGACGAGCACGTCGCTGCGATAGCGCTGCTGCGAAATAGCGCGGCGGTAAGACAGGCTTTGCTTTTCCAAAGCCACTCCCACCACGGAGATCACGACGACCAAGACAATCGCCGCGCCGAACCGAAAGTACATCGCGGACCCCGTTGCATGGTGATTCGTTTAGGCGAACGGCAATTGAAAACTAACCCGAAGCGCGAGCGAGGGCTCCACAGAACACAAAATCGGGATTTCGAGCGATATGGAGCACTCGCCCTCGCTCGCGCTTCGGGTTAGTTAAGTCCTGCCGTTCGCCTTATCGGGATACAGGTTGATGTTTGTACCAGCCTTCGGTCCTTTCCGTCTTTTTCGTCCCATCGGAAAGACCTAAAGGACGGAAAGGACCTAAGGCTCGCGCAAACATCAACTAGACTCCCAATAAACGACCCTACCACACGGTTGACCTATCGGACGGTCTTGTCGGTCTCAACGAGACGAACTTGGCTGGCGTCGTTCGGCAGGCGCAGCTCTTGGCCGAGTTGCAGTTTGTGGGGATCGGGCAAACGCTCGCGGTTGAGGTTGACGATCTGTTCCGCGCGGGCGGTGCGTCCCAAGTGAGCTTGCGCGATTCCACTGAGCGTGTCACCTTTGCCGACGCGATACCAAGCGGCTCCGTTTTCGTCGTAAAACATTCCAGTCGGAAGCGGTGCGGCGGTAACCTTTCGCGCGGAGTGCGGCTTTTCACCCTTTGCTTCGACCGGCGCTTTCGGCTTTGGAATCAGTGTGGCATATCGCCCTTCGAGCAGGTTGCGCGGCGGAGCCGAAAGAATCAGGCCCGGCCGCATGCGGCACGGATCGGCGACGCGATTGTGATTATGCTCGGCCAGTGCGAGGTAATACTTCTCGCTGCCATACAATTTCTTGCAGATCACACAGAAGTTGTCTCCCTCGTCGACGAGATACTCATCCTCGCGCAACAGAGGATGAAGTTGCCGACCGCGAGCCGGTGGCAAGTCAGTTGTGGGAGACGGTTGAGAGTCATCGAATCCGCTCGGCACATTCTCCGTGAAAGCATCTTCGCGCGGCATTCGAGCCGGTCGGCGTGTCGGTTGCGGAGCGGCCTCCAGTTCGTTCGGCGACCGCCGAGCGACCTTGACGCGTACTGGCTCCTGGAATTGCTCGTCGACAGAGGGTTCTGGCTTGATGGGCTGCTTGAGCCGGATTGGCTCATCGGTTCTGGTCAACATCGGGTCGTCGGTTTCGATGTCATTGGGGCGAGGGGATTGTCTCCTCGTCGTCGGTTCGTCCAGATCGAGACCCAGCGATGCCGCAGCGCGGTTCGGCTTCGCTCGCGGAGATTCTTGCTTCGGCTCCAAGTTGTCGTCGATGGAAGGCTGAGCCACGTTAACGGGCTTTCCCGTTTTCGGTGCATCGCCAAAGGGATTGAATTCGGAGTCGTCGCTCTCCTCGACAAGCGTTTTGGGCAAGGCCGGTTTCTTCAAATCCAGTTGCGGCTCGGACTGCCCGACACCGATCTCTAAGCCGATCTCTTCCGGCAGATCCTTGCCGGGCGGGTTGTCGCCGTTGTCGAACTTGGTCTTCAAGACCTGCGAGCCTTCTCCAAAAGGATCAGTTCCGCCGGCGGGCTTGACCTCTTTGTCGACGTTTGTCTTCTCGGCCACGACCGTCGCACGGCTGCGCCAGTTCTTGACCACGACATATCCGAACACTCCGAGCAATGCGATAATCGCCGTCAGGCCGATCAATGCCTCGCGCGACAGCTTCGGCCGACGTACCGAAAAGCCCCACGCTTTCGCGAGTTGCTCGTCCGTTTCCGCCGGATTATTTGCCGCCGTCACACCGGCAGCTTCACTGCCGCTCGCAGCTTGGCTGACCGCGACCGCGGATTGAGACGGACTTCCTGAGGACTGGGAGACACCGGTTTTTTGTGGAGCTGCTGCCATCGTGTTTCATCCCGCAACGCGTTTTTGACCAATCTGTCTTCCAACGAATGGAACGTGATCATCACCAGCCGGCCGCCCGGTCGCAGTGATTCGTACAAGCTGTGCTGCAACGCTTCTTCCAGATGCTGCAACTCGCGATTGACCGCAATCCGCAACGCCTGAAACACGCGCGTGGCCGGTTCCTTTCGAGCTTCGCGACGAACTGCCGCCGGCAACGCCGAGTCGATCGCTTGGACCAAATCCGTCACTGTCCGCACGGGCTGAGTCGACCGCTGCCGCACGATTTGCTCGGCAATCGCCCGGCTGAAGCGTTCCTCGCCGTATTCGTGAAAGATCGTGGCGAGCTCTTCCGCCGACGCCCGCGACAACAATTCGACCGCAGGCTCGCCCTGCGAGACATCGAATCGCATGTCCAACAAGCCCGACGTGCTGAAACCGAATCCACGCTCGCGATCCGCCAACTGATCCGACGACAGTCCCAAGTCGATCACGATGCGATCGACGGCGGGAATGCCCAGCGTATTGAGAACGCTCGGCAGATCGCGGTAGTTGGCGTGACACAGGTGACTCCGTTCCCCCGCGAGCACCACCGCCGCGTGTTGCAGCATTAGCGGATCACGGTCGAGACCAATCAGGGTTCCGTCTGGCTGAATCTGTTCGAGGATTTTGCGGCTGTGCCCACCCCCGCCGACTGTGCCATCCACGACCGTCAGCCCCGGACGCAGATCGAGGGCTTGCAGCGTTTCCCGCAACAGAACAGGGACATGAATTGCGGCCAAGGAGTTTTGTCAGTTGTTGGACCTATCCTAGAAGAACTCCGTCGCTTGACTCTCCGAGTCGAGCGATTCCTCGATGGACTCGACTCGGAGAGTCAAG
>JAYVSP010000905.1:0-4744 GCA_043775215.1 Planctomyces sp.
GACCTCCCTAAAAAAACACTCCCGAAATCGAACTCCGTCGATTTCCGCCCAACACCTTCTACCTCAACTGACGGTATGCGCAAAGTGCGTCGTGCGCCCCACGGAATGCGCATGAAAACTCACGTCTTGATGCGATTCCTGGAATTGATAGGATTCGGTAGCTCTTTACCCGATTGATTTTCCGCTGTTTCGTGAAGCGGCGTAGTCTGCTTGGGGTGCAAGAGGTCGTGGGTTCAAATCCCGCCAGCCCGATTTCTGAATGCTCGCCGTTACTTGTTGACGGTGAGCATTTTTCGTTTGCTGGCTTGGGGTTAGCGTCGAGCGTTTGTGCGAAGTCCGCTTGTTGTGAAAATACAGCCAACGTGACAGGGGTTGACTGTGAATTCCCTGAAAAGTCACGGGGAACTGCAACCGTTGCAGCAACCAAATTTTCCGCTCCGGCGGCGATGCGTTGTCGGTTCTCGGTCGGGTCCGCTGTGACAGATATCTCCGGCAGCGATTCGACCGCACCTTGCACGTCGAGCAATCGTGGGTCCGTGTAGACGTTCATCGTCAGGTCGATGCTCGAATGGCGCATCGCCGCTTGAGCGACTCTCGGCGAGACGCCTGCCTTGCTCAGCATCGTGCCAAACGTGTGCCGTAATGCGTGTACGTCAATCGTACGGCCTCGGTCATCACGCTTCGGGATGCCGGCCGCAGCCAAGTCACGGTCGAGGATTTTGCAGAACGCTTTTGGGATGTTGAACAGCTTCGATGCCGCCGAAGTGTCCGACGCCACCCGATCAACAATCGACAACGTGTTGCGTTGAATGCCTGTCCCGATGCGTGCCACCCACTGCCGCAGTTCGTCGGCTACATCGCGGCGAAGCGGGATCGAATTCCCTTGGCGGTTCTTTTCGTCGGCCGCATTCAGCCTGACGTGGGGAAAGTCGCTATCGAGGTCCAGTTGCCCAACCGTGAGCGAAGCGAGTTCCCCACGGCGCAGCCCGGTCGTGACGGCGACTTTGTAGGCCAACGCCCGTTCGATGCCGAGCCGCTCTTGCCGAGCCAAAAACGTCAGGTTGTCTTGCAGTCGCTTCCGTGCCAGTTCAACAGCGGCAGGGAGTTCATCGAACTTGAGCGGCTTGAGCTTCCATGTCGCACGGCTGCGTTTCTGCGGCGTTGTGTTATTTGAAGTCGATGTTGTGGTCGTCTCACGTCCGAACTCAGCCAGCGGTCGCAGGCGAGCCACAATTAGCAACCGAGACAATTCCGCCTCGGTTAAAGCTCGACGTTGCCGGCGCGGGTCCGCCTTCTCATTGGCTTTCGGTGTTCGCAGAAACGGATTGACTGTCAGCCGGCGATTCTCAAGGCACCAGTTGCCAAAAGTGACGATTGCGTCACGGTGAGCGTTGCGACTTCGGGCTGACATGCTTTGCTTGTTCGGCAGTGACTTCGCTTGTTGAACGAGCCAGCATTCCAACGCTTCCCGCCGCAAGTCGGCCAACCTGTTGAATCCACATTCCTTGGCCAGCCGTTTGAGGTATCGCAGCGTGTTGGCCCGGTAGGTGTCGCCCACCCCGTTCGCCCGCAGTGAGATTTCGTAGGCATCTAAGTGTTGAGTCAGCGGCACCGTCTGATGATCGGCAACGGCATCCTCGGTCGAGGTCATCACGCCCGCCTTCACCAACTCGGCCCGCCGTTCCAGTTCACCCAACACCGCCCGCGCCGCCGTTTCATCACGACAGCCTGTCGCTACTCGCCGCAGAAGCCCGCTGCCGTCGCGATAATCCGCGAAGTAGGTCGGAGTCTCGATGACGATCCGTTCCTGTCCCGCAAACGGCCCCTCAGTCGGCACAACCACGGGAGCGGTCTTGGCCTTCCCCTTCGCCGTCTTCCACCGACCGAACCGTTCCCCCTTGCGAGCAAACAACTCCGCCCCAGCGGGCAGCGGTTTCGTGGCAGTGCGTTTGAAGACGGTTCCCATCGTCATTTCCCTTTTTGCTTCGGCTTGTTGGACGGCCCCAATTCCAAGCCGAAGAATTCGGCCAACTTGTCGGCGGCGTCCAGGTGGATCGTTGATTCGCCACGGGCGAACTTCATCAGCGATTGACGCAAAACGCCCGTTTTCTGCTCCAACGTCAGGAACGGGATTCCGCTCTCTTGGATGGATTGTCTCAACAGGTCAGTGATCGGCATTTGCTTGGGCATGATGTAAGACAAAATACAATCCCGGTTGTGTCTCAGCAACTCACTCGACGGAGCGAACTTTCAATCCATACAATTCCGCGCGCGTGCGCGTAGAGCGGAGTTTCTACTGCAAAAGCCTTACGGCAGGCGGGGCGGCGCTTGGCTAACCTCTTTCCAGCTCGGTCCGAGATACCTGTAGCGGTGGGCTACTCGAAGACCGTCTTGCGGAAAAACCTTCAGCAAGCCATCGCGGGTGAATTGCTTGAGCCACTTAGCAACGTCCGTGTGATCGCAGTCGAGCGCGGATGCCGCCGAGCGGCAGGACAAAAAGAAATTCCGTCCCGGCCCATTGATCCGCTGTAGTTCCAGACAGAGAGCCAGAAGCCATTGCATTCGCTCACTGTCGTAGCGTTCCGCCTCGGTCGGCCAAGTCCCCGCCTTCACATTCTCCCAGGCGGTTTGGACAATATCAACACCCTTGGGGAACCTCACACTGTCCCAAGCGTGTGCAAAGTCGGCCATCGTTTCCGAGAACGATTTGGTTCCGATGATCGGCAACGCTCGTTCGTGCCATTGCCTCACGATTGGCTCCAGAGCCTTCGCTCCAACGTCTTTGAATCTCGGATCGGCTTTCAACCACTGAGCCAGCTCAAAAACCTTGCTGTTACGCTCCCGTTTCTTCGTTGGGAGACAGCGAGTTATCACCGCGTCCCAACCGTCACCACCTACAGAGAGACAGAGAGACGGAGAACCAGAGACACAGAGACCCGGAGACACAGAAGCCATTTCATGGCTCTGTCTCTCTGTAGGTTCCGGGCCTTGAAAGTGCTGAAAATCGAGTCGTCGAATCTTCGCCGTCGGCGGGATGATCCAACGATATTGGCCGCCGGAAGGATGCCGGCTCGGCGGCAGCACGACGATCGCGCCGTTGCCTCTCAGTTCGCCGTCGTCACGTTTCAAGGTCCGAGCCAAGTCGGACAGGCAATAGACATGAAACCCGCGACCGCTTTTCACCGTGGGCAACATCTTGGCCAATTCGGGATTGGCAGCCTTCAAAACGTGATAGGCCGCCTCAACGTCGAAATCTCGGCACGTCAACCCGCCCGACACTTCGCCCAACACAACCGCCAAACCCAGGTCATCGCGCTTGTCGAACCACTCACGGAGTTGTTGCTCATCCGCGCGATTCGTTTGGAATGGCTTCCATGTCTTGATCGCCGGTCGCTTCGTTCTCGACACAATCGGGATGATCGACCAGCCGAGCGAGTGATACCTCAGCGCTGCCGACAGAACATCGACCGCCCAGTTGTCTTTGGCAACCATGACAGCACCACAGCGAGAGGTTGTGAGAAGATGCCGAGCGGACGCGCCAACGTCCGCCCGGCGAATGAAATCCATCAGATTTGGAAATCGAGCGGCCCGTTGGGATCAACCAGCGGGCTGCTCTCGCTTACTGGCCAGAGCGATTGCTGCTCTTTCCGCAGATCAGCCGGAGGCGGTCGGTCGGGATGCTCCAACAGCCACTGCGCGACTCCGTGCGGCGATTTCAGTTCCCAAATCGAAACCGGCCGAGCGTGTCCTTCTGAGCGAGTTGTCTCCGTGAAGCCGACCCGCTCAACGAAGCGTTGCCGAGCAAACGGTGTCGCGACCGGCCCGAAGCAAGTCGGATTCAATCCGACCGGCAACATGACCACAGCGCGAACATCGTCGATCGTGCAACGCCCCTTTTCGAGCAGCACGGTCGCGAAGACACGCCGAGCCTTCAACAGAATCCATTCGCGGTGAGCTTCCAGATTCGCGAATGCTTCGCCCTTCAGTCGCTCACCTTCACGCTTCGCGTTTTCTTTGCGAGGGTCCATTATTTGGTCCTCCCGCATTGGCGAACCGGCTTGCAGCCGTCCGCAATCCATGTCTCGATTTTGTCAAGATCCCAGCGGCGTAGAGCACCGATCTTGCGGCCAAACGGCATCAAGCCGCGATCCGCGTAACGTAGCACTGTGCGTTTTGAGTAGTCGCAGATTCTTCCGACTTCATCGGCATCGCCGAGTCGCGGTCGGTTCGCGAACTTCACTGGCTCAATCATCGTCTGAACTCCCACAAGCGGTCATCGTGATGCAGCCCCGTTGGCTGCGTGACGCGGGAAGTTCAGCGACGGCAATGGTGGAGTTCGGGAGTCAAAAGGTGGAGATAAGGTGGAACGCGGCTATCGTTTGGCATTGGCCACGTCAAAACGCCGCTTGCCCTTCGCGGTCAACCAGCTTCCGCCCTTTGGGCCTTGATGCGAGTCCACACAACACAATTCGGCTCGACCAGCATTTCCCCTGAAGAGAAGCAGGCCGAGATGGAGTTGCCACTTGTAACGCCGTAGCGCGACCGAGTCGCAAATACGTAGGTTGGGATTCCATCCCGACCGGTCGGGACGGAGTCCCAACCTACAAAACGCGCGCAGGCCGCGACAATTTTCGGCGTTAACGCCCTTAGGGGCTGTGCATTTTTTGTTTCCGAGATTTCAGATCTCAAATTTCAGATCTCAAATTCGAAGGCATCTGAAATTTGAAATCTGATTTTTGAAATT
>JAYVSP010000906.1:0-5136 GCA_043775215.1 Planctomyces sp.
GAAGCGGGCAAAGGTCACCGCTTCCTGACGGGCGCGGCTCCAAATCACCAAATTGTTTCTGCACGAGTTCTTAGCACAAGAAATAGGACATATCGGACAGACTAAGAGTCATGAGACTCGCGGAGTCCCATAATTCCCATAAATCGCACGCTCAACAATCAGCCTTCGATTGCAATCTCGCCACTTTAGAGGGCATTCAGAATGGCGCGGATGTCGGCGCCTAAGACGAAGGTTTCATGAATTTCGTCGAGCGGGTCGAACAGGGTGTCGTTTCCTTGCTGACCGGCGATGGTGTCTGTGCCTCCCTGGCCGTTGATCGAATCGTCGCCATCGCCTCCCAGAATGATGTCCTGACCGGCACCGCCTTGGATGCTGTCTGCGCCGTCGCCTCCCACGACGATGTCATCGCCGTCGCCGGAGTTGATGTGGTCATTTCCGTCACCGCCCAGGAGGAAGTCATTGCCGACTCCTGAAGTGATCGTGTCGTCGCCGTCACCGCCGTTGACGGTGTTGCTGCCATCGCCAGCGTTGATGTAATCGGTGCCGTGATCGCCGCGAATCTTGTCGTCGCCAGCATTGCCGGAGATCGTGTCGTTGTCTCGGCCGCCGTCCAGCGTGTCATTGCCGATGCCGCCGACAAGCGCATCCTTGCCGACTCCGCCCAGGATCGAATCGTCACCCGCCATGCCGTTGAGGTTGTCGTCACCCGCCACACCCAGCAATGTGTCATTGCCGTTGTCTCCTTTGAGCGTGTCGTTACCGCTGCCGCCCGTGACGCTGTCGTTGCCATCCTGGCCGTTGATCGAGTCGTTACCGCCCGCTCCGTCGATGGTGTCGTCGCCGAGACTACCTCCAAGGGAATCATTTCCGGCCTCTCCGAAGAGCAGATCGTTGCCGGCCCAGCCGCAAATCGAATCGTCGCCAGTTCCTCCGCTGAGCGTGTCATTGCCCAGCGAACCATTGATTGTGTCGTTGCCCGCAAGCCCATTCATGGCCAGCCGCACATTGCCGACGTTGGCTCCTGTGGCATCCAACACGTCGTTTCCTGTATCACCATTGAGCACCAGTAGCAACGCACGCACACCGGGCAAATTGCCGACCGTCAGTGTGTCATTACCTCCCAGACCGTTGATAACCACGTGCGACACCGTGCTGGGAGTATCAATCGAATCGTCAAGAGTCAGCGTCGCTCCACCGGACGAAATCGTCAGCCGGCCACTGGCCGCTCCGACCGCAATGACATCCGCACCACCAGTTCCGTTCAATGAGATCGTGTCCTGGCCTTCGGTCCCGATGACCGTGTCGAAGCCACCGAGTCCCCCCGTGTCCCACTGAAAGATGTCGTCGCCGATGTTGCCGATCAACACGTCCGCGCCCCCTTGGCCGTTCAGCGTGTCGTCCCCTTCATTGCCATCCAACGTATCGGCTCCCGATCCCCCCAACAGACTGTCGCCGCCGAGTGCCCCAAACAATTGATCGTTGCCGCCGCCGCCGTTGAGCGTGTCACTCCCTTCGGCCCCAGTCAGCGTGTCGTCACCGATGCCACCCAGTTGCATATCACCCAAGTCAGGTGCCGGATCATCGTCCAAGATCGTGCCCGTCGAACTGATTTGCGCAATCAAAGCATTCAGGCTGGGATTGGAAAGCATCAGCGTGAAAGTCTCGTTCGGCTCGAACAGTTCGTCGCCGAGGATGTCCACAGTGATCGTCTGCTGAAGTTGCGGCGTCCCGGAATTACTGCCCAAGAAGGTTAAGGTGCCACTGACGCCATTGAAGTCCACGCCGTTGATTGCCGTTCCATCTAAGAACGAATAATCCACCGTGACGTCCTGAGGCGAGAAGTTGTCGATGCTGACGGTGAATGTCGCCGTGTGCGTCCCCGCGTCGAGTTCGATGCTGACGGCGTTATTGGCCGAGATATTCACGGCACCCAACGAGGCGAACGCTCCTTCCGTGATTGCGTTCGCGAAGCTCGCGCCATCATTCGCATCCACCACGAAGTACAGTGGACTGTCCGGTTGAATGTCATCTGCGGATGGCCCCGCCGTGATCCCGTTCTCGACCGTCAGGCCAGAAAAATTGTTCGCGCCGGTGAGCGTCGCTACACCAGTGAGGGATGCTCGGGGAGCCATTGCGGCGTTGCGTGGGTTGACTGGGACATTGTTGTTCACCAAGCCGGTGTTGTCGCCCACTCCGATCACGCGAATGTTGTCCTGCAACAGAGCTTGGAGTGTATTACTGAATGTGGCAGCTCCCATCACGGTCGTGGCCGTCCCATCGGTTTCGATGACGGATGCCGGGACTGCAACATTATTGACGCCGATGTAGGTCGCGGCCGCTTCGTCTACGAAACGGAATCCATCCTGCGTCGCCATGACCACTAGGCGAAGTGAGCCGGGTCGGAAGCCGATTCCATCGCCGCCCGCGGGATTGCTGGCTCGCACCACCGGTCCCGCCGGATCAGCCTGGAAGGAGCCAAACGAAGGGACGTCGCCGGTGTTGCCAGGAGCGAGCTGCGTTGTCAGGAGACCAGCCGGACCGCTTTCACCCGTGCCAAGCATGTCGTTGCCGTCGAAGCCGGCCCCCGTGGCGACTTGGAACAAGGCTTCGATGCCGGTGTTCGCTACGGCACTGCCAGCACCGGGTGTGGTGCGGGCTAAGGCCGATATCATCGCCGCAGTGAACTGCGGGTCGGTCACGGCCAGGACGGGCTGATTCAAGATAAAGGGACGATCGACTGCGGCACCGAAATTTTCAAACCGCGCCACTCCGACCGCGATGCTGTCCTGGAATTGCGCTTGCAACGTCTGCATCATCGGTGCGAACTGCGCCGCCAGATTTCCACCCAACCCCTCCATCGCCGTGCTGTCATCCATCAAAATCACGATGTCCACCAGTGGTGGCGGCGGCGGCAGATCGTCGTCAATGATGGTCCCTTCGGCATCGAATCTCAACAGGCTTGTCCGTTCGCCGTTGGTCAGGTCGAGGAAGAAATTCTCCGACGCCGCGTCAAAGTTCGTGTCGGCAATTACCGGAACAGTCACTGTCTGCACTGTTTCACCCGGAGCAAAATAGACCACGCCGGAAGTCGCGACGTAGTCCTGCCCGGCGATCGCCGAACCATCACGCGTCGCGTACTCCACAGACACCGTGAATTCCAGCGGATGCGACAATGTCAGCGTGAACACGGCATTCGTGAAGCCGCCGGTCCCCTCCGTAACCGTGACGTCCGTGATGTCCAGGTCGTCCAACGGCGGGCAAACGCTGTTGAGATTGTCATTGCCGTCGCCGCCATTGAGCACGTCTGCGTCACCACTGATATCGAAGTTGCCTCCGCCGCACAGGTCGTCATTGCCAGCTTGGCCCTGAACCGTGTCGTTACCCGCCATGCCCATCATCGTGTCATTGCCACTGCCTCCAAAGACGACATCGTCGCCGCTGTCGCCGAAGACTCGATCGTTGCCAACATTCCCGTTGACCGTGTCTTGACCGGCGCCTCCCAAGACCGCGTCGTTGCCGTTACCACCCAGAATGGAATCGTTTCCGCGGTTTCCGTCCACGGTGTCGTTGCCGGCTTGACCATTCATCGTGTCGTCGCCGTCTTGCCCGTCCAGGGTGTCGTTGCCCTCTCCGCCAAGAATCGAGTCGTTGCCATCGCCACCATTGACGCTATCTGTGCCGCCGTCGCCGTTGAGCGTGTCGTTGCCCGCGTCACCGTCGATCGAGTCTTGACCGTTACTAGCGAAGACACTGTCGTTGCCATCCCCCGCGGAGACCGTGTCATTGCCGTTGCCGGAGTTGATCGTGTCATTTCCATCGTCACCGGTGACCGAATCGTCGGCGTCACCCGACAAGATCGAGTCGTCACCCGTGGACCCGATGATGGAATCATTGCCGTCGTCGCCGATGAGCGTGTCGTTACCACCCTGTCCCAGAATGGTATCGTCGCCGCCGCCGCCAAACAGACTGTCCGGCAGATCGAGACTGCCAACGATATTGTCATTTCCATTACCGGCATCGACCTCGATATCCGTCAGTGACGTGAAGCTGGTTCCCATGACCCCGCTCAAGTCGATGGTGTTGGCTTCGTCACCGCCGGCGACCGAAAGGGACGTCACTGCCGAGGCAGACACGTTTCCAAAGTTGGTCAGCGGGCGGAAGAGCACTCCATCACTGGACTCCGCGACGACAACGTTGCCGAATGCCGAGCTGACGCGGACCGAATCACCGCTGTCCATTTCGATGTCCAGTTCGCCGGCCCCCGAAATGAAGATGGCCGACACCGACAACAATTGTCGCGTTTCAACCGTCTCCACGTCCTTCGCCACAAATCCGCCGGAACTCCGCGCGAACCGACGTTGTGCGGAACCATGTTGTGCGAAACGCTTCCCCTTCCACCAGCCTGTGAGCCATGACGCGCGATTCAAGATTGACCTCCCTGTCAATGTTCTGGTTGTTCCGTCTTCGGCGAATTCTTTGAAACTTCCGGTTGTTTCGGTTCGACCGGTTCTACGGAACGTGACGGTTCTGCCGGCAGACATCGACCGGAATAAACGGAACAAACGATAAAACTAGGCGCTGCCGGTAGCACCGCTACAACTGATACCTCAGGTGCAACCGGTAGAAGCAATACAACCGGCAAACCTGAGAAAATCCGTAAGGTCTACCCAAACCGTAGACTTTGCCATAATCCATCCGCTCAGAAGCGAGCCGTGATGCAGCGAGGCTTTGCCGCTGTCCGAAAGGTCCACCGACCAGGGTGTCGAGGTGGGACGAGCGGCGGGGTCAGGAGACCCGCGCCGAGCGGGGGTCTTGCTCCCATCCGTGTGGCCTTCTTATCCGTGTGGGTCGGCGTTCTTCGAGATCAGTCAAGTCCCTGGCAACGCAGTCCCACACGGATAAGAACCACTCAAGTCCTCATCGCCCGCATATTCTTCACGCGGGGAAAATGAGGTTTTTCCGATCAGCCGGAACGCGCTAGTGCGTCTTCAAGACTACGAATTCGGGTTCATGTGAGTGAGCGGCAAGGCGTCAGCCGGCGTCAGCCCCCGGACGAATTGCGAGTGTGGTTCTGGCCCAACGGGCCAAGACTCGGCAGCCCAGGGCAACGCCCTGGGTTTGATGGCGTCGAAAACG
>JAYVSP010000907.1:0-20336 GCA_043775215.1 Planctomyces sp.
CCTTAGCTTCACGGCGGGGACCGTGTGCGTCCCCATTATTCGTGTTGACCAAGAGACTCATCACAACGAAGCGAAAGGGATCGAAGCAATGGAAACGAACGAGCGGAAACCTGTGCATGAAATTCGATTCGGGTTGATCAAGGCCCAAATCTGGTGCGCCAAGACGCGGGCGGGAGACCGCCACAACGTCAAGGTTGACCTACGCGAGTGACTTCATCCAGTGCGGGCATTGCGGCTACCGCATCACCGGAGAGCAAATCACCAAGAAGAAAAGCGGGCGGGTTTACAATTACTACCGCTGCACTCAGAGGCTATCCGAGAAGAAACGCCGTGGATTTGTGAGTTTTTGCAGATCGCCATTTCCACGGGATACGCCGAAATCCGGAACTGTCGCAAAACATCGAGTTGAATCAGCTATGTCAAGATGGGCAATCCACCGTAACTCCTTGTCGCATATGCTCACACTTTTCGGATAGCCTCTCAGTACAACAAGCCGGAGCATCCGCGAACGCGAGTGACGGAAGCGGAACTCGACCGGCAAGTGCTGGCGGTGTTCGACAAGATGCGGATTGAAGATGCTGAAGTCCGTGATTGGTTTCGAGCGGTGCTCGCGTCGCAGACCAAAGATTCCCAAGTCGATTCACGCGCTCAACGCTCTGAGCTTCAGCGGCAAGAGTCACTGATTGTTGCCCAGCAAGATCGTCTGTTGAATCTGCGAATCAATGATCAGATTGACCAAGAGACCTTCGCAGCGAAGCACACCGAACTTCGTGACCGGCTGGCCTCAATGAAGCTGCAACTCGATTCGCTTGATCGAACGCACGATGAAAATGCCGAATTGGCGTCCAAGATTTTTGAACTCTCTCAAACTCTGAAAGAGCAATGGCTTACTGCGGACTACGCCACAAAACGTCGAATCCTGGAAATCGTGTTTTTGAACTGCCAACTCAACGACACAACCCTCATCCCACAAATAAGAAAGCCCTTCGACGTTCTCGTCGAAGGGCTTCTTGTCCCGGATAGTGGAGCGGAAGGGAGTTGAACCCTCGACCTCTGCATTGCGAACGCAGCGCTCTCCCAACTGAGCTACCGCCCCAGGCGGGCGGCATGTTAGCAAATTTTGGTTTGAAGGAAAGGCATTTTGCGCGCGGCCGAAAATGGTTCATTTGGCGGGGGCTTCGGGTGGCCTTGGCTGTTTTGGCGGGGGTTTGATCAGGCCGCGTTGAATGTCTTGGACGACCTCGGCCAGAATCGCGGGGTCGGCGGATTTTAGGACGTGCTCGCGGCGGCTAGGAGGGACGCCCAGTCGCTCCATCACTTCACCGGCTTGCGTCCACAGCCGGTCGCGTTTTTTGCCTTCGGCCAAGTACAACTCAGCGGCCAGATCGCTCAGACGCGTCTGATCGATCGAATCGAGATTGTTGTAGTACCGCTTGATGATATTTTGCTGATACGGCGAGTAGTTTTTGGACTTGGCCATGCGGATCTCCGAGTTTCTATTCTGGAATACGGTTTTTTGGCGTGTTGTGATGTGTCTCCGCCTTCTTTGTGGCGGGGCCGTTTTTTCGTTGAGTTGCGTCGCTGATTCAAGTGAAAAGTAACGTCGGGTGGACGAAAAGCGGTTCCGCCGTGAAAGAAAGCGGCGATGCATCGCGCACTCCAAATTACGCTTCGTACTGGTTGTGCAGGCGGACTCGCAGGCATTCGACGACAGGGCGGATTTGCTCGTAGGTGACCGTTCCGCCGAAGCGGTCATAGATCGGTTTCAGGCGATCGAGGCCGATCTCGCGAGCGACCTCTTCGATTTGCCTCACTAATTGTGGAGCGACCCACGGCGTCGGATCGGTGACGGCGTCGTGAAGGATGAACTCGCTGAGGTATCCCGCGACCGTGGAGACCGCGCGGCTCATGACGTTGGCGACGTCTTCGACCGATTTTCCTTCGCGGAACATGCGGAACGCGGCAAGTGCGGACAAGGTCGGTTCGTCGGGAGCGTTTGACAGGGATGGTGACGGCTTGAGCGGAGCTTCGGGCGGAGTGACGTCGGACTTGAGATTGTGAGTTCGGCAATACTCGGCGATGACCGTGATGAACTCCTCGCCGAAGTCTGCGAGCTTCTTTTCGCCGACTCCTTTGACCTGCCGAAAACCCTCGAGCGTCAGAGGACGGCGGCGCGCCATGTCGCGCAGGGCCGTGTCTCCGAAGACAACATAGGCCGGCACGGACAGCGAGTCGGCCTTCGTGCGCCGCAGATTGCGCAGTACCTCGAATAGACCGCGGTCAACCCCCTCCCAGGAATCCTCAATGACTGACGCTTGCCGCTTGGTTTTTGTCGGCTCGGCTGGCTTGAGCAATCGCGGCGTTGCTTTGCCGCGCAGCAACTCCCATCCCTGAGGAGTCACCATCAGGATGTTGTATTCTCCCTCTTTCTTCAGGAAGCCCTGTCCGACGAGTTGTTCAATCCAGTCGCGGATTGTGTTTTTCTGCTCACTGGCTAAGAGGCCGTGCGTGCTCAGCCGGTCGTGACCGTTCTGCACGATGCGCTGCTCTTTCGAGCCCTTGAGCACTTGGGCCGTGTACTCGCTGCCGAACCGCTGCTCTTGCCGCACGACGCTCGACAGAATCTTCTGGCCAATCACCATCGCATCGGAAACAAAATCGAGTTGGCCCAAGCAGACGTCACAGGCTCCGCAACCTGCGGCTTGATCGCCGGGCAACTCTTGTCCAAAGTAATTGACCAACACTCGATGCCGACAGACCGCACCCGTGCAGAATTGATTCATCGCCGCCAGCGTCGCGAACCCGGCTTCGCGAGCAGGACCGGCCGGCGACTCCTCCAACATCGAACGCCAACGGATGTACTCTTGGGCCGAATAAAACAGACAGCATTCCGCCTCCAAGCCATCGCGGCCAGAGCGTCCGCTTTCTTGCTGATAGTTTTCCAATGCCTTCGGCATTCCGTAGTGAATCACGAATCGCACGTTCGTCTTGTCGATGCCCATGCCGAACGCGACCGTCGCCACGATGATGTCGCAACGTTCTTCAATGAATGCCTCTTGATTGCGCCGTCGCTCGTCGTCGGGCAGGCCCGCGTGGTATGGCAGGGACTTCAAACCCTGAGAGGTCAGCGCCAAATGCAATTTGTCGACGTCGTTGCGTGTCGTGCAGTAGATGATGCCCGACTCGCCGGTGTGGCGGTCGAGCACTTCAGCGACTTGCGACAGTCCTTTCGCACGCCGATCCACTTTGTAGACCAGATTCGGCCGGTCGAAGGAACCGACGAGAATCGCAGCCTCACGCAGGCCCAGCGACGCGACGATGTCCTGCCGCACTCGCTCGGTCGCGGTTGCGGTGTAGCCTTGAATCCCCACCTCAGGAAAGTTCTCTCGCAGCAGACGCAGTTGCCGGTACTCCGTCCGAAAATCGTGACCCCACTCGCTGATGCAGTGGGCTTCATCGATCGCGAACAGGGAGACCATCATCCCTTTGAGGAACTCGATCATCCGGTCCTGGACCAGCTTTTCGGGCGAGACGTACAGCAGCTTGACTCGACCACCGCGCAAGTCATTCGCGACGCGAAGCCGCTCACCGGGCAACTGAGAACTGTTGACGAACGCCGCCGGAATACCACAGGTCTTCAGCGCGTCGACCTGATCCTTCATCAGCGAAATCAGCGGCGAGATGACCACTGCGAGTCCCGGCATACACATCGCGGGAGCCTGATAGCACAGCGACTTCCCGCCGCCCGTCGGCATCACGACCAGCGAGTCTTTCCTGTCCAGAGCCAACTGCATGGCCTGCTCTTGCAGCGGCCGAAAGCCGTCGTAGCCCCAGTAGCGTTGTAGAGTTTCCAACAGCATGACGCCAACCACACTAACCCGAAGCGCGAGCGAGGGCGAGCGCTCCGGAAGACTCGGAATTCAGAGCTTGTGGAGCGCTCGCCCTCGCTTGCGCTTCGGGTTAGTGAATCACTAGGGTTCGGGGAACAACATACTGACGCTCGTGCGGTCGTGGATCGAGCGGATGGCCTCGGCAAAGAACGGGGCGACAGAGACCACCGTGATGTTCGGCGGCAAGGGATCAAACGCCGCCTCAACGGTGTCGGTAATGAGCATCTGCTTGATCTGGCTTTCGCCGATGCGCGGAGCCGCACCCTTCGATAACACGGCGTGAGTGACCGCCGCGTAGATGTCCTTCGCTCCGCGCTGCTTCAAGGCGTCGGCCATGCCGATCAGCGTGCGGCCAGTGATCGTGAAGTCGTCAACCAGCACGACATTCTTGCCGGACACGTCGCCGATCACTTCAAGCACCTCGATCGTCTCACTGTGATCCGAGCGTTGCTTATTGCCAATGACGACCGGCGTACCGAGAATCTTCGCGTACTGCGAGGCACTTTTGGCGAAGCCCACGTCTGGACTGCACACGACGAGATTCGGAATGTTCATCGCGCTGATGTAGTCGCACAGCACATGCCGGCCATACAGATGATCCACCGGAATGCGGAAGAACCCCTGAATCTGCGGGCTGTGTAAGTCCATCGTCAGCACGCGGTCACAGCCGGCGGCTTCGAGACAATCGGCACAAACGCGAGCCCGAATGCTGACTCGCGGTTCGTCCTTTTTGTCGGCCTTGGCATAGCTAAAGAACGGAATAACGGCCGTCACCTGCTGAGCACTGGCACGCTTGAGGGCGTCGATCCAGAACAGTAACTCCATGAAGTTGTCGTTGACGGGGAAGTGGACTCCCTGAATCACGAACACGTCGCGGCCACGCACGTTTTCTTTGATGCGGACGAAAACATTGCCCTCGCTGAAGACATGTGCCCGACCGGGGATCAGCGGCACTCCCAGGTGATTGGCGATCGCCTGCGCCAACACGGGATTGGCCGATCCCGACATTAAAGCCAGATCGCCCTGCGGCGGCTGAAAGGGAATGGCGCGCGGACCGGACAACGGCAGACGCGATGAGGACGACGGTGACATCAAGCGGCTCGCGAGAGGATCGCTCACATCCTCAGAGTTCGGTTTGAAAAAAATGCCACCCTCCTGGTGGCCGTGTGCCTCCGTGGCGAGAGAGTCGAAGGAATGCCCCACAAATTCCGGCGATTCCCTTCCCACACACTACCTTCCAACAACGGGCAGCATGATACCGGTGGCCGACGCGAACTCAAGCGAGGATGGTTTGGTCTCGTTCGGTCACTTGCCACGAAACCCAATTGGCCGCGACATTACAAAATGCCGCGTAATCTTTAGGAGGAGCCCAGCGTGTTGCCCGTCGTCCGGTTCTTAATTGCATGTGAAGACATTCGGAGAGACCCAGAGAATCCTAATAAGATCACGTTGGTGAATTTGATCAACAAGATTCGACCGATGGAGCATGAAGATTATCCGCTTGTCGCGGCACGATTCTGTGTTTTCGTTCAATTGACAGAATGCCGCGGTCAAGGCGAAGTTCATTTACAAATGGTCCATGCGGACTCTGAGGAAGTCATGTTCCGCACTCGGAACCGGTCGCTTCAATTCGCGAATCAACCGCTGAACTTGTACGGCATTTCGTTTCGAATCTTGGAGGCAGTGTTTCCGATGCCAGGGTTGTATTACTTAGAGCTCTGGTACAATTCGACCTGCTTATTCCAACACTCTCTGATTTTGGAGATCCCCGAAAATGAAACCCCGAAAATCGAAGACTAAGCAAACTCCCCCCCCGAAGAATTTGGGCCGTGTCTCCGACAAGACAGGACCAAAGACTCGCACAAAACGCCTGACCCCAAGTCGGATTGATGCGACCTTCACCGGTTTGATGGATGAGATCGTCGTGCGAGCGATACCGGCGGCATCACCGGCCACTCTGGTCAAACGGATTCAGCAAAAACTGGCAGAGAAAAATCGCAAAGGCAGTGTCACATCACGAAAAACCACAAGGACCACTCCATGAACTATCGCCTGCTCGGCACCACTGGCGTTCGCGTTTCTCCCGTTTGTTTGGGCACGATGATGTTCGGTGGGGCGACTGACGAGGCGACGTCGATTCGCATCATCCACAAGGCGATCGACCAAGGAATCAACTTCATCGACACGGCCGATATGTATGCCGGCGGCAAGTCGGAAGAGATCGTCGGCAGGGCACTCGTCGGCAAGTGGGATCAAGTCGTGCTCGCCACGAAAGGCCGGCAGGTCATGGGAACTGGTCCCAACGATAAGGGAGGCAGCCGTTACCACATGGTGCGCGCGATCGAAGCCAGCTTGCGGCGGCTCAAGGCGGAACGAATTGACCTCTACTACTACCATGCTCCCGACTACGACACGGCCATCGACGAAACGCTGCGAGCCCTGGACGACATGGTTCGCCAAGGCAAGGTCTTGAACATCGCTTGCTCGAACTTCCGAGCGTGGCGGTTGTGCGAGGCGCTGTGGACCAGCGACCGGATGGGCTTAAATAAATTCTGTTGCGTGCAGCCGCTTTACAACATTGTGAACCGCGACATTGAGGTCGAGCTGTTGCCGCTGTGTCAGGAGCATCGGATCGGCGTGGTCAGCTACAGCCCGTTGGCTCGCGGTGTGCTTTCCGGAAAGTACAAGCCCGGCGAATCATTTCCCGAAGGTAGCCGAGCCGCTCGCGGTGACAAACGCATGAAGGAAGCGGAACTCCGCGACGAGAGTTTTGATGTCTCGCAGCAGATTGCCGCGTACTGTCAGAAACGCGGCGTCGCAATGACTCAATTTTCCCTCGCGTGGTGCATGGCCAATCCAATTCTGACCGCGGCAATTCTCGGCCCGCGCACGATGGAGCAGTTCGACGACAACATTGGCGCGTTGAACGTCACGATCACTGCCGAAGATGAAGATTTCATCGACAGCCTGATTCCACCCGGCGAACACAGCGGCAAGGGCTTTCAGGATGTCGCATATCCGGTCACCGGCCGACCGAAATCTGGATCGCGGTGATGCCCTCAGCACGTCAGTCCCTTAACAATCGTTGTTCATCAATCTTGAAAGTCGGCGGCCCTACAAGCCAAGTCAACGTATGGCATGAATGGCTTCGATCAATCGTGCGGTTCCGGTTTCCAAGCGTTCGAGGGCAGCACCTGCGGTGTCGAAGTTGTTTTCACGGCCCATCATTTCCAAACGGAGCGCTGCATCCACGACCGACAGCGCGCCGAAGATCGCCGCCGAACCTTTGATCGTGTGTGCCGAGCGCCGGAGCAGTATCGCATCGGATGTCTCGATCGCATGACGAATCTCCAAAATCGAGTGCGGACATTCTTCCACGAAAATGCGAAAAAGTTCCTTCAGGAGCGTCGCGTCATTGCCGGTGTTTTTGCGGGCCAAGTCCCAGTCGATGACACCATTGTCCGCCGACCGCTTGTCGTCCGCCGCAGTCAATGATGTCTGATCGATGATCGGTACCGCCACGAGCGTGTTGGTGGCTAAAACGTGGGCGGGAACCGCGGCAACTACGCGGTAGAGTGATTCCGGTTCAAACGGCTTGGAGATGTAGTCGTCCATGCCGGCCGCGAGACATTCCTCACGGTCTCCTTTCATCGCTTCGGCGGTCATGGCGATGATCGGAATTCGACGACCGGTCCCTTGTTCGTGGCTGCGGATTGCAGCCGTCGCGTCGTAGCCGTTCATCTCCGGCATCTGCACGTCCATCAGAATCAAGTCGAACGGTTCGCGCTGCCAAAGTTCCAGAGCCTCGCGGCCATGATTGGCCACGACGACTTGATGTCCCCATTTGCTCAAGAATCCCACGGCGACTTTCTGATTCACCACGCTGTCCTCGGCCAACAGGATGCGGTGCGGAATCGCGCGCGGGAAACGCTCATTCGTCGCCACCAGTTCGGTCGCCAACGCAACTCCCAGTTCATCGAGCGTGGCGTCCAACAGTTCGGACGCCAGCACTGGTTTTCGCAAGAACCGGGTGATGCCCACTTCACGGAGTTTGTCGGAATCGAACGCGGTCATGGACGACGACAACATCAGCATGGGAAAGCGCTGCCAGCCCGGCTGCGACGACACTCGTTCGGCCAACTGCACGCCGTTCATGTCGGGCATGTGAAAGTCCAGCAGCATCAAGCGGTACGGCCGGCCGGCACGTTGCGCCTCGTCAATCGCCTCCAGCGCGGCGGGGCCGCTGTCCACCAACGTCGGCTGCATCTGCCACTTTCGTAAGATCTCTTGCAGGATGCGGCGATTCGTCGAGTTGTCGTCCACGACCAGGACGGGCAGTTCGTGCAAATGTTGCGAATGAGCGGGCCGAGGATGGGACTGATCCGGTGCGACTCCGAATTCCGCCACAAAAGAAAACGTCGAGCCTTGTCCGGCGGTGCTCTCGACCCAGATGCGGCCGTGCATCAATTCGACCAATCGCGCGGAAATCACCAGGCCGAGACCCGTGCCGCCGTAACGCCGAGTCGTGGACGCATCCGCTTGCGAGAACGCCTGAAACAGACGCTGCCGTTTGTCTTCGGGGATCCCAATCCCCGTGTCGCGGACTTCGAATCGCAAGCGAGCGGTCGTCTCGCTGATTTCTTCCGGCTCCACGTTGACCACGATCTCGCCGCATTCGGTGAACTTGATGGCGTTGCCCACCAGGTTGACGATGATTTGCCGCAGACGACCCGGATCGCCGATCAACCGATCGGGAATGCTCCCTTCCACGCGGCACGCCAACTCTAATTGCTTCTCGGCCGCACGGAACGTCAGCAGATGGATTCCCTTGCCAACGCAATCTTGTAAGCCGAATTCGATCAACTCCAGCTCCATCTTGCCGGCTTCGATTTTGGAGAAGTCCAGAATGTCGTTCAGCAACCGCAAGAGCGCGTCGGCGGACTGTTGGATCAGCGACAAGAATTCACGCTGGTCGTTTCGGAGTGGCGTGCCGGAGAGCAACTCGGCCATGCCGATGATGCCGTTCATCGGGGTGCGGATTTCATGGCTCATGTTGGCCAGGAATTCGCTCTTGGCCCGATTGGCGGATTCAGCGGCTTCCTTCGCCACCTGCAACTCTTCGTACAACGCCGCGCGGGTCTCGGCGTGTTGCGCACGCTCTTCGGCCTGCTGATGCTTCCATTCGGAATCACGCAACGCCAGATCCTGCAAGTGCGTCCGTTGGTTGATGGTTTGGATATGCCGCATCATTCGCACGCGACGCACCAGCGATGTGATGTGTGCGAGGATCACTTCCATGTCCTGCTGTTTGCTGACGAAGTCATCAGCGCCGGATTCCAACGCCTGTAACAACACCTCGCGATTTTCCTGACCGGACAGGATCAGCAATCCAAGCTGCTTCTCTTGACGGTCAGCCCAGGCGCGAGCCTTCTGGCAAACTTCAAAGCCATCCATGTCCGGCATGACCACGTCGACAATGGCGATGTGAAACGACTCGCGTTCCAACAATTCCAAACCCACCGGTCCCGACAGAGCGGTCGTCACCTGGAAGCCGCGTTCGGTGAGCTTCTCAGTTAATTCGGCGAGATAGACGCGGCTGTCGTCGATCGCCAGCAACCGAGCTCCGCTCAGGAAGGCATTGCGCGTATCGGCATCACGTTCGACCGGTTCGACGGGGATCGCTGACTTGAGCAACCCGGTGACGACCGCCAGCAGTTCTTCGGGCGGACTCTCCTTCGACAAAAACCGATCCGCGCCCGCGTCGAGCGCCGCGATGTGATCACGTTCCTTTTGGCTGGCGGTCAGCACCACGATCGGGATGACTTGCAACGCGAGATCGCTCTTCAGCCGCCGACAAACCTCCAAGCCCGACTTGTCTCCCAGGTATTGGTCGAGGATCACCAAATCAGGTGTGGCATCGAGGCAAAGTTGAAACGCTTCGTCAGCGCTCGCCGCATGGCGCACCCTATATCCCGCCTCCTCCAGCAAACACCGGTAGGTGTGTGCTTGAGTGCGACTGTCTTCGACAAGGAGGATGCCGGGCATGGGATTTTCGATTTTGGATTTCTGATTTTGGATTTCTGATCGGACAGATTTCAGATTCGGAATTTGGAATTTGAGATTTGAGATTTGAGATTTGAGATTTGAGATTTGAGATTTGAGATTTGAGATTCGATGCCCGCTGTCTTCCAATCAAAAATCGAAAATCAAAAATCTACAACCTACCTCGCCGCCTGGATCATAACCTTCGCAATCTCCGCGGGACTCAACTCCTGATTTGCCGCACCGAGTTCCTTGGCCGATTTGGGCATTCCCCAGATCAGGGCCGAGGCTTCATTTTGGATGACCGTGTGACCTCCGGCCTGTTTGAGAGCCAGCAGTCCACTGGCTCCGTCATCGCCCATGCCGGTCAGCAAGATTCCCAACGACGATGTTCCCGCGTGACGGGCCAGCGAATCGAATAACACGTTGGCCGAGGGGCAATGCAAGTCAGTGGCTCGACGCGGCGGCAACTCCAGACGCACGCGGTTCGCCAGAGCCAGATGCCTGCCTCCGGGAGCCAGCCAGATGCCCGGCTCCAACCGCGCGCCGTCCGTGGCCAGTCGTGTGGGTTGTCCGGTCATATCTCCCAGCCACCGCGCAAAGCCCTCGACGAAACCTTCGGAAATATGCTGCACCAACAGCACCGGCAACGGAAATGGCTTGGGCAGCGCCGAGAAGATCTCCAGCAACACCGGCGGGCCGCCGGTTGAGGTCGCGACGCCAATGACCTCGACGTTGCCGACGGACATCATCTTCGCTGAGACCGTTGTCGGTGCTCGAACGGTCGCAGGTAATGGCCGCCGGCGTACGACCGCCTGCGAGGCGGCGACCAACTCCGCACGCAGTTGCGGAGCGATCTTTTGCAGATGCAGCAGCACGGCCCCTTGAGGCTTCTCGATGACCGAGACCGCCCCGGCCTCAAGGGCCTTCATGGCCAGATCGACGTCCTGCCGTCGCAGCGTCGCGCTGGCCACCACAATCGGCACTGGGCACACGCGCATGATCTCACGTGTCGCCTCGATGCCACCCATCCCCGGCATGTGAATATCCATCAGCACCACGTCGGGAAGATGTTGCTGCACGAGCCGAATCGCTTCTTCACCGGTCGCCGCTTCGGCAACGACTGTGAATGCGCCGTCCGCGGCAAACAGCCGACGAAAAATCTCCCGCTGCGTGACAGAGTCTTCGACGATGAGAAGCCTGATCATGTTTTCATTTCGGGTCTGGAATTGTCGGGCCGTGACTCTTCATCCGCAGTCCGGCTTTGCAATCCGCAGGCAGTTGCTTCTTCCTGCGGATGGCAAAGCCGGACTGCGGATGAAGACATGGATCAAGTGGTCAACAGCTTCGTCTGAGTCCCGTGAACTCGGCTTCAGTTCGGCCGAAGTTTGCGGCCACGCCCCAATTCAATCCGAGAGACTTCAGGAATGACAGGCCGCGGCTGATGTTGAATTCATTCGAGTCAAACAGGGCGGTGTAGACCAGGACTAATCGGTTCTCAATCACGAAACACTCCAGCGGGCTTTCATCCACGACAATCTGCTGAAAGAACGCCTTGGTGACCGGATTGATGGAGACTCGCAATCCGCGCCGTTCCAGGGCGAACAACAGCAGCTTCTGCACGACCTCGCTTCCGTAGCCGGTCGAATGCGCCGCATAGATCGACCGCAGAGCGTCACGCACGGCGATCCCCAGGACACGCTCGTCGCCGGTGATATGCCCCTGCCAGTAGTCCCAGTTCTCGACCAGCGCCGTCGGTTGAGGGGTGTGGATCACGCGTTCGACATGCACCCGATCCAGGCCGAAATTGACCAGCAACCCCAGGGCTTCGTTGCGACACTTCATGTAGTCACGGACCTGCACCCATTCCGACACGGCGAGTTTGCGCGGCACCGCTTTGATCTCGATCGCCAGCGCATCCCAACCGACGAAGTCCGGGAACAGCGTGTAGGCGGTCTCATTGTCGAGCATCAGCCGATGCGGCGACTTGCTGGCGACTGGCAGGTGATGTTCCTCGAACCACAACCGGCAACCCGCATGATAAGCCTGTTCCTGCCGGCCCAGTCCCACCTCGTTCTGCACCTCGTAAAAGCAATTCCGCAAGATGTGCGTGTAGTCCCCATGAATCAACGCCATCGCACTTCGCCTTTCTCTTCATCCGCAGCCTGGCTTTTTTATCCGCAGTTCGGCTTTGCCATCCGCAGGAAGAAGCCACTGCCTGCGGATGGCAAAGCCGGACTGCGGATGAAGACATGGATCAAGTGCTCACACCCACTGTTCCACAATTTCCAACAGCCCCGCTCCCTCAAACGTGGACTTGATGACGTACGCATCGGCACCCGCTTCCATGCCTTCGCGGCGGTGTTCTTCTTTTTCTCGGCCGGTCACGAGAATCACTGGCAGGTTGAATTTGGATTTGATTTGCCGAGTCAGATCGAAGCCGTTCAAGCGTGGCATCTCGACGTCGCTGACGACGAGATGCACCGCATGCGATCGCAGGCGTTCCAGAGCGTCCATGCCATCGGTCGCGGTCACGACGGAATAGCCGGCCGCCGTGAAGACGTTGCGCATGATCGCGCGCGTCGTGGGCGAATCATCGACCACCATGATGCGCCGAGCTTGCTTCGATTCGGTGGGTGATGACGCCGCTTTGTGACCACCTGCGGTCAACGCCGTGCTGGCTAAATCCAGCAGAAGCTGCACCGACCCATCCGCGCGGAGGGTTGCTCCCAAAACTCCCGGCAAGCCGTTCAGCGGGAAGCCCAGCGGTTTGAGCAGGACTTCGGATTCGTCCTCCAATTCATCCACTGCCACGGCAATCCGGCCGCTGGCCTGAGCGATCAGCAGATACGACCACGACTCGCCGTTGGTGGCCGGACGCGAAGAGCCCAGCCCCAGCAACTCGGCGAGATGCGCCCAGCGCAACGGCTCACCGTTGAGATTCAAGACGAGTCCCCCTTCGAGTTCGCGCAGGTCTTTGCGAGCGGCTCGGCCAGTTTGGATCACCATCGAGCTGGGGATGCCGAACGTCTGGCCGCCGATCATCACGGTGAGCACTCGGATCGTCGAAATCGTTACCGGCACGGTGATGACGAACGTCGTGCCCGTGCGCGAGCTGCTTTCGAGCACCACCGTCCCTTGCAGTCGGCGAACGGTGTCGGCGACGACGTCCAGTCCGACGCCTCGGCCCGACACGTCGCCCGCCGTCGCGGTGGTGAAACCCGGCCGGAACAGGAACGAGATCAATTCCCGATCGGACAATTTCGGCAATTCATCGTCGGTGACTTCCCCGCTGTGGCGCAGCCGCGCGCGAATTCGTTCGTAGTCAACGCCGCGTCCATCGTCGGTCAACGTGATCCGCACGACGGAGCCCCGCTGGTGCGCGTGAATGCGAATCACACCTTCGTCCGGCTTGCCGGCCGCTCGCCGCGCCTCGGGTGTTTCCAAGCCATGATCGGCCGCGTTGCGAATCAAGTGCAGCAGCGGATCTTTCAGCGCTTCGATCACGGCCTTGTCGAGCAGAATCTGTCCCACGTCCACTTCGTAGCGAATCTGCTTACCCAGCGATTGCGAGAGATCGCGCACGGCGCGGCGCAGCGACTCGGTCAGCATCAGCAACGGCAACAGACGAGCTTGGCGAATGTCCGCCTGCAAACTCTCCATCAGCAATTCTTCGCTGACACGCCGATTGTGAACGTCGCTGGCGATGCGTCGCACTTGATCCAAAGCAAACTCGAAGGCTTGTGCATGTTCCGCCGACGATTGATGCGAGCCGTCGCGAACCGCCGAATTCAAGTGATCGACCAAGTCCGCCAGCCGGCCCTGCACGGCTTCCGTCGAGCGCTGCGCGATGCGAACCTCGCCCGCCAGATTCAACATCCGGTCCAGACGCTCGGAGGAAACGCGCACGGTGAAGGCTTCTTCGGGGGGATTTTCGATTTTTGATTTTTGATTTTCGATTGGCGGCGACGCGGGTTCGCGCGTGTTTGGCGAGCCGGAGGGCGTTAGCCCAATGGCACTGACCTTGAGCGGAATGGCGCTAGCCACCGGTGTGGTCGAAGACGATTCCACAGGCAAAACACCGGCGGCTAGCGCCGTGCCGCTCACCTGCTTGGAGACAGGAGCGGTTGGTTCGCGCATGCCGGCCTGCTGCCACGTCTCGTACGCGGCTCGCACCTGATCGAGCTGCGAAAGACCTTGATTGATGTGCTCGCGATTCATTTCGTCCGGCGAGCTGCGGAGTGTGTCCAACAAATCTTCGAGTACCTGCGCCGCCGCCTTGAGCGGCAACAAGCCGACCGCCTTGGCATCCCCTTTCAAGCTGTGAGCGTGCCGGAACAAGCTGTCGATCAAGCTCCGCCGCGTCGCCACCGCAGCCGTCTCCAAATCGAGAAAGCCCTTTTCGAGAGCACTCAAGTGCTCGCGAGCCTCTTCGCGGAAGATGTCGATCACGGATTCGGACATGGTGGGATTTCCAATTGTGATCGGAATGGCGCTAGCCACCGGTGTCGTACCGTCGGCATCGCTGAAAATACCGTCGGCTAGCGCCTTGCCGCTCAAAAAGTTGTCATTGTCTGATCCAACCGCTTGATCTGTTCGTCGATGGCGATGATCGCCTTGCGAGTCTGTTCGGCCGATGCCAGCGACTCTTTGGACGCGGAGTCGATCTCGGTGATGCTGCTGACCAGTTCGCTGATCCCCGCTTCTTGCTGCTTCGCGCCGGTGTTGATTTGCCCCATCGCGGCGGTTGTCTGCTGGATTGCTTGCGCGATTTCTTCGAACGAAGTCGTCATGCGGCGCACGATCTCGGTGGATTCTTCGGACAGGCGGCTGCCACTTTCGATTTTTTGGACGACGTCTTGCATCGACTTCTGCGTGCCGGAGATCAACGACTCGATCCGGCCGGCCGCCTCTTTGGACTGGTTGGCCAATTCGCGGACCTGCGTGGCCACGACCGCGAAGCCGCGTCCCTCTTCACCCGCGCGAGCCGCCTCGATCGACGCATTAAGAGCTAGCAACTTGGTTTGATCGGCAATCTCGTTGACGGTGGCGGTGATCTCGCCGATGCGCTGCATTTGCTCGGCGAGCTTCAACACGCTTTCGCCCGCGGCCTGCGAGTTGACTCGGACCTGTTCGATGCGGTGGGCCGACTCTTGCGTCAGCGCGCGGCCTTCGGCGGACTGCTTGGCGGTCTCGTTCGCCGCCTCTTGCACGGCGCGGGCTCGATCGGCGAATTCTTGCATCGTGGCTTTGAACTCTTCGGCCGTCGTCGTGATTTCATTCAGCGAAGTCGCCGTCTGATTCAAACTGGTGACCTGTTGCTGAGCACCTGTCGCGATTTCCTGTGACGCTGTTCGCACTTCTTGCGTGGTTCCTTGCACGACACCGATCGAGGCTTGGACGTTGCGAATGATCGTGGTCGCCAAGCCCGCACTGATCCCGATACCCACCGCGAGCAGAATCCATTCCAGCGTGGTGAGCAACGACGTCATGCTCACCAGCAGTTCGCGATTGGCTTTGTTGCGCGGTTCCATGTCGGCGATGAATTTTTCGATGGTCGTGCGAATCACCCGTGCTCGAGGGGCGTCTTCTTCGCGCGTGACGGTCGTGATCACGTTCCATTTGTCGGACAAGCGCAGTTCGATGACGTTGAGCGCCAGTGGCTCGAACTCGGAACGACGGCTTTTCAACCGCGACCAATGCTGAGCCTGGGCACCCATCAACAACGGGAGGTTGGCTTCGATTTGGTCATAGGCTTTGGTGTTGTCGCTCCAAAATCGTAGGAACGACTGACGCTCGGACTCGTTGCCGGATACCAGCAGTTCGCGCAGACTGACCAGCGACCGGCCGAAGGTGTTCCGAAAATTGCCGCACTGAAACAAGAGTTGCTTCCGTTCGGTGGTGGCCTCCAACTTGGCTTCTTCATCGATGATGGCGGTGATCGCGTCCAAGATCTCTTGCGACTTGGGAGCGGCCTGATTGCGCATCAAGTCATGAGCCGGCAGGCTCTTGTCGGTGCGGGCAACGGCCAGGATTTGCCGATGAAAGTCCTTGATCTCTTTCAGATTGTCCTCGACGATTTTGATTTGTTCGCGCTGCTTGTCGTCGCCGTATAGATCGACCAACCGCTTCAAATCCGTCATCCCGGGATCAATCCAATTGGACCAAGCGGCGGCATTTCCTGTTTTGAATTTTTCGTCCTCGACCAGAACCCAGGCGCGTACTTGCGACAGCGCGTAGTTCACGCCGTTCACGACGCGCAGGCTGGCTTCGGACATCGGGCCCGACTGATTCACCAACTGCTGGGTGACCACCTGCGTCCGAGCCACCTGCCAGATCGTCAGCGCAACGGCTGTGACCAGCACAAGCGTGAGCAGCGCAAACCCGCAGGCCACTTTTTTGACCGTCGTGAAATTCTTCAGCATGGTGTGTTCCTTTTCCAATTCACAAACTTGTCGTCCTGCAACATCTGTTCGAGACACAACAATAGCCGGTTGCCGTCATGCACTCCGATGACCCACTCGGCCGGCGCGTGGCCGGGCAGGTCTGGAGCCGGTTTCACGTAGTCCGCCGGAATGCCGAGGATGTTCTCGACCTCACGGGCCACAATCGCGATGCGTGTTCCGGCCGCTTCCACGATGATGCAGACATGATAGTCGGCGATGCCGGCTTCCGGGACTCCGAACAAGCGGCCCAAGTCGATCAACGTCAGAATCGCTCCCCGCCAAGGAATCACGCCGACAATAAACGGCGGCGTCTTCGGGACCGGGCTGTAGTGGTCTAGGGCCTGGATTTCGACAACATCGCCGATGGGAACCCCAAACCGTTCGTGACCGCTGCTGAACGTCAGAAATGCCGCGGCCGGTTGCTCGGATTTCGCGACCACGCGACCACGCAAGAGCTTCGCCCGATTCGCCAGCTTGAGCGCCAACGCCGCAGGATCGCTCGCCCGCTGGAGACTGGCATTGAGCCGGTCCATGCTTTCGCGCAGACGCTCCCACACGGCGCGGTCATCAGTGGAGGATTCGAGTTCAGTCATGGTCTTCCCATCGAAAATCAAACTCTCGCAATCGTTAATGAGACATTCGCTCGTTCAACCGCACGCCGCAGGCACGCGCGTTTTGCGCGGCACGAATCGCGCGTGCCTGCGGAGTGCGGTTATTGGGACTTAGGTTGATGTTTGCGCTTTTGGCCCGAAGGGCTGAAACTCGAAAGCCCAGGGCGCAGCCCTGGGATCGCGGATTCAGGAAACGGTCAGCCCTGAAAGGGCGGCACATTCCTCGATGGTTGTTTCGCCCTTTCAGGGCTTGGTGATTTCCCTGGTTTGCTACCCAGGGCGTTGCCCTGGGCTTTCGAGTGACGACCCTTCGGGCCGAAGCGCAATAATCAACCTGAGTCCCAATAAGGAACGGGTCCGCAATAACTTCCCGATTTGGCATCGCCCCTCCGAGCTTGCCTCGGTGGTTTCGGGCCTTTGCACTACGAATCTCTTAACTCTTAACGGGAGTTGACGTAGTGCAAAGGCCTTAAACCACCGAGACAAGCTCGGAGGGGTTTGTGTGTCGGCTCATGCGACATCGGGAAGTTATTTCGGCCCCGTTCCTAAACGACTCAATCTCGCCCGTGCGAGGTATCACAAAACTCATTTCGACATCAACAACGACACCATTTCCTTCAGCCGTCCGTGACAAACTCCCTCGCCGAATTCGACCAGGGCATGTGGATCCTGGCCCTCAATCAACTTCAAGGTCGTCTTCAAACTGCGCGCCACGCCCTGGCCGTCCCCTTTCTGCTCCAGCACCAGCGCCAGATGAAAGTGCGCCATCAGAGCATTCGGGTTGATGTACAGCGCCCGGCGGCAGGCCTGCTCAGCAGCCGTCAAATCGCCGGCTTCCTCGGCGAAGCCCGCCTTCAACAACTGAGCCTCCAGCAACAGCGGTTCCTCTTTCAAGCACAACTCCAACATTTGCCGAGCACGCGCCACCTCGGCCCGAGCCAACAACGACCGCACAAACCGCAGCCGCAGTGACGCACGCTGTTTGATCGCGGGAATGCGGTCCACTCGACGTTCCGCTTCCTCCAGGCTGCCCGTCGTCAAAGCTCGTTCGATGTGTTCCCAAACCACCGCATCCGGTGAAGCACCGCTGGGCGCGAGCGTCGTCTCGCTGGCTGGCGTCGCGCGACGGTGTGGCAACGGCACCCATTCCGGAAGGACCGGAACGTTCGGCAGACCAAAATTGGAGGACAGCGTGCCGCACGCCAACGCCGGCGGCAACGACGAACCCACATCACTCACCGCAACCGACGAACGGTCGCCTGTCTTCTGATAAAACGTCGCGTGTTCGAAACGCCGCACTTCAAAGTCGCCGGGGAGGGTCGTCGTGACTTCGGTCTCGCCGAGCAACAGCCAGCCACCCGGACGCAGCGCCTGGTAAAACCGCCGCAAGATCGCCGCCGTGACCTCCGGCTTCAAATAGATCGCCACGTTGCGAAACAGAATCAGGTCCAGACCGATGGTCCCCGTCAACGGCGACGGATACACATCTTTCACCAGGTTCAAACATGCGAACCGCACATGCTCACGCAGCCGATCCACCAAGCGATAGGTATCTCCTGCGAGCGTGAAGTAATCGCGATTCTGGTGAATGTTCGTTTGACGGAACGACCATTGCCGATAACGAGCGTCCCGCGCTCGCTGCAAGAATTCGGGATTCAAATCCGTCCCCAGCACCGACGCCTTCCATCCTGAGGGATTGCCCAACAATTGATCGAGCAAAATCGCGAGCGAATAGGGTTCCTCACCCGTCGCGCAGCCGGCACTCCAGACACGCACTTCGCGGCGCGATCCGTTCTCCGCAAAAATCTGCGGCAGCACGGTCTCGCGGAGCACTCGAAAATGATTCTCGTTCCGAAAGAAAAACGATTCGCCCACGGTGAGTTGCCCGGTGAGCCGCTCTAAGAAGCCTGCCTGCTGATCAGGCCGAGCCAAGATGCCGCGCAACATCGCTTCAGGATCTGATCGTCCCAAACTCTTGGCCACCGCATCGCGCAATCGCATGAATCGGGAGCCGGACAGGTCCATCCCCGTCTCCGATTCGACCCACTCTCGCGTGTGGTCCCATTCGGGAGTGGGATTTTCGTTTTTCGATTTTTGATTTTCGATTTGATCACTGATGTTGGGCATCGAACTGCGCTTTCAATCGAAAAACCAAAATCCAAAATGGTTCTTCTGGGTCTTTAGTGGCTGACGAAAACCATGCGAAGGTTTCCGGAAGAGGTTTTCCGAAGGGTGGCTGAGATGTTCAAAACGAGTCCCTCCGTTGCCGAGTCCCTCCGTTGCCGAGTCACTCCGTTGCCGAGTCACTCAGATTCGAGAATGGCCTCATTTTTCGCCCTTCATCTTTTGCCCGCCGTCCGAACAAATCTGCAGGCGAAAAATGGAGGGCGAAAAATGGACCGGTCATGCATTCCTGACAACATTCACGCATCTCTGGGTTTCCTCGGAAAACCTCATTCCAAACGCCCCGTTGATCCTCCCGGCCACTCAAAACCCAGAAGAACCTCAAAAATTACCTGGACGCCGTCCGTGGCAACGGCTCCAACGCGACGGCCTCTGGTTGAGCAATCATCCGTGCGGTGTCCAGGATTCGGATGACTTGGCCATCGACTTCCACAAGCCCCGACAAGAACCCGCTCTGAGCGTTCACTTCCTCGACTGGCAACGCCGTGCTCGACGGGATTTCGATGAGATCCACCGCTTCATCCACTTCCAGCCCGACCAATCGCGAGCCGATTCGCAGACAAACGATGTGCGGTTCGGTCGGCCGCACATGGTCCCGCAGCCCCAGCCGTTCGGCCGCGTCGAGCACGGGGATCAGGTGGCCGCGCACAAACACGACTCCGCGCACGAACGAGGGACATTGTGGGATCGTTTCAATCGGCAACGCTGGCAAGACTTCTTCGATCACGTCGATCGGCATCGCGTGCAGATTTCCGCCGATGCGCACAGCCAGCGCCAATTGCCTCACAAGCACAGAGTTCACAGAGTTGCCCTTCATGAACGAATCCCCTTCACACCGATGGAGACGTGATGAAACACCGGCGAAAGGATTGGCTGGAAGTTGCTCACCATCCTAAACGATCGATTGAAAAATGATACTCCCGACGCCCGAATTCGATCCGTTGTTCGCCGAGGACGGCATTCCGTTTCGCACCAAAATGCTCGGCTACATCGAACAAGAGTTCTCCGACATCCTCGGAGATCGTCGGCGACTTTTGAACAGCAAAGCCAGCTTGGATTGGCTCGCCCAACA
Organism: Planctomyces sp.; assembly: GCA_043775215.1. Classification (GTDB taxonomy): domain Bacteria; phylum Planctomycetota; class Planctomycetia; order Planctomycetales; family Planctomycetaceae; genus SXKJ01. The sequence goes on from JAYVSP010000907.1 coordinate 20,246, forward strand.
GATCAGCCGCGAGCTATCGCAACTCCGGACCAATGAGGCCGCCTGAAATCAGCCGCAGGACGCTGACCTGAAAAAGACTCCCGACCCCTTC
>JAYVSP010000908.1:0-5046 GCA_043775215.1 Planctomyces sp.
AGACCCTCGTTCCGCCGTGAACCGTCCTCGGCCAAGAGTTTCGCATAAATGACAAATGTATTCAATGTACTAATCATCAAATTGTGAACGTATTTTAAATCTTTCACAGGCTCACCGCGTCGCAAGTGACTTGATGCGATCGAGGACCTTGGACGCCACACTCAATGGCTTTTTCTTCGGGACGATGCAAGTCCTTGGCAACGGGGGCGACGACATTCTGAACGGTTCGGCTTTTGTTGCCCTGAATTTGAATGACATCATCCTCAGTGGCGGTGACGGGAACGACATACTGACCGGCAGCAATGGCCCAGATAACTTGGCCGGCGGCGCGGGCAACGACATGCTCATCGGCAACGGAGGGAACGATGTCCTGGACGGAGGAGCTGGCGACGACAAGCTCACGGGGAACGATCTATTGCTCGGCGGAACTGGCTAGGACACGGTGATCGCCAGCGGCGGGATGAGCTACATCCTGACCGACACGTCATTGATGGGCGATGGAAGCGACACCGTCGGTCAGGTCGAAGCGGCGTTGCTCACGACAGGCAACCTGGCATCGAGCATTGACGCTTCCGCATTCTCCGGCAGCGGCACGAGTACGTTGAATGGCGGCAATGGAAACGACGTCATCATCGGCAGCAACGGCAACGACAACATCAACGGCGGAGCCGGCAACGACATGATGACGGGGTTGGCCGGGACCGACATTCTCAACGGAGGCACGGGCATCGACATCCTCCGGGGGAAGAAAAGGTGTCAGGAGCGTGTCAGGAGCCGTTTATGCGGGAATCACGGAGGAACCGGCCATAAACGGTTCCTGACACAGTCCTGACACCTTTTCCGCTTGCACCTTTTCCGCTTGTCTCAGTAGCTCCATTCGATAAAGGGTCTCGAACCTGTCGTTGCATTATCCAGTGATCTGGCGGCGACATGAATCCTTGAGCGTGCAAGGCTACAATTCACCCCGTGTGAAGTCAGCCATCGAAAACGGCTTCCGCAAATGTCATTTTGCAAATGTGAGTGTCGCGATGACCCAGACGAGTATGCCAGACAGCGTCATGATCGTGGACCATTACGGGAAGCGCCGCGAATTTGAGATTGGGAAGTGCCCCTACTATGGCATCGCAGTCAAACCCGGTTATCTCGAAGAGACGCCCAAGCGACTTGGAAGCGATTGGATTGCTAATCAATTGCTGTCCGGGCAAAGACTGGAGATTCATCAAATTGGTGAGAACGGCACCTGGTTTGTTGTCGATATGGAAAAACTCCAAGGCGAAGTTATCAATCTCGATCAGTTACGAGATTTGAAACCGGATGAAATCTCGTTGGTCGTCGCGAGCGATGATTCACGGCCGATGCAGATGGTGCTTGAGGCTCAGAACTATCGCGCGCTGCAACATACCCGGTGGAATCCCACAGGCGTGTGCGCATTGGTCGGCCCGAACGGGTCCGGCAAGACCACCCTGCTGACTTTGCTTGAGTTCTTGCGGAATGCTTATCTGCGTGATGCACCAAGCGCCATGGACCAAATGGGTGGAGTTCACGGACTGCGGTCGTGGGCTTCGAGCGTGGATTCGCCGGTCAGCGTTGGACTAACCGTGGGTGATATGCAATGGCAATTGCAACTGGCGACTCAAGGTCCCACTCTCACCAGCAAGCTCGGTGAGTCAGTCACTTGTGGAGATGAAGTTGCCTTGTCGCGACCAGCATTGTCTCAGCGATTCTCCTACCGTGGCATGGACTGTCCGATCAGCGACACCGATAACCGGGTTGCCCTTCGTATCATTTCAGACTCCAGCGTCGCGGATGAGCTTCGACTGTATGTTAAGTTTCTGACGAACATTCGGATTTATCGCAGCTACAACATCTGGAATTTGCAGGCCAACGGATCGCGTCAAGGCGGAGATCTCTATCTCCATCCAAACGGCCAAAATGTCTTTACCGTACTGCGCAATTGGCGAGATCGCCGCGACCTCAAACCAAAATATCAATTCGTCGTCGATCACCTGCGGCAAGCCTTTCCGGATGTGTTCGCGGACCTGGACTTTCATGTGGCGGGGCTAACCGTCACCGTGGATGTGATTGACCCGGCAACGAACGAACTTTGCCCGTTGGCATTGGCTCCCGATGGTTTGATCATGGGCCTCTTGCATCTCACTGCAATTGCCGGAGCGACGCATGGCTCGTTCATCGCGATCGACGACTTTGGTAACGATCTGCATCCCTACGCAATTCGTCAACTCGTTCGGGCTTTCCGAGAATCGGCAGAAGAGCATGATTTAGTCGTTTGCTTGGCATCGCACTCGCCGGTGCTGCTCGACGAATTTAAGGAACAGCCGAGTTCCGTGTTCGTCATGGAGCACGGCCTTGAGAATCGGCCCGTGCCATTGACCGACCTATTCGATGCAGAATGGCTGTCCCGATTCTCATTGGGGCGGCTTTACGAGCATGGCGAATTTGGCGGCCAACTCCGTCGCACAGTAGCGGCAAGGTAGCTCATGGCCGTCATAGCACTGATTCCAACCGGCAGCATGGAGCACCTCGCGCTGGCTCCCGCCTTGCACCGGATTTTCCCCGATCACAAGTTTGTGGTTCGTCCAGCCGAACGGCATTTGGAGGGATTCACGTCGTGCGATGTCACGTTGTTGAGGACTGAGACCAGCACGATTCCCACCGCACTGGAGGAACTTGCTGCGACGTTGGTCAACGCGATTTTTCCAGGTCGCCGAAATGAACAGATCGATTTCGCTTTCGTTGTCGAGGATCTTGAGCTTTGCAATCAGCAATATCCCGAGAAGGTGATCGAACTCTTTCGAAATGCCGTTAATTCGTACATCGCATCACAATGGCCGCAGCAATCCGCGCCTCGCTTCGAAGATGTTCGCCCACGATGCTCGTTTCACCTTTTTCGCCCAATGCCAGAGGCTTATTTCTTCGGCGACCCTCAAGCTTTGATCAAGGCTCGTGCTCATTCGCCGCCATGTTTACCCGACGATTGTGACCTCGAACTTTTCAGAACGATCGACCAGACGTACCTCAATCTGCCGCTTCAATCCGATCACATCGTTGATCCGCCGCTACGCGAACAGCATCCGAAGTCGTATCTGCAATATCTCTGCAATCCAACACTCATGAAGCGCGGATCGTGGTATCGAGAAACCAAGAATGGACGCGATGCTTTGCTGTCACTCGACTGGGAGTGCGTCCTCAAGCATCCGTCGCGTTGCCCTTTCTTGACAGCATTTCTCGATGACCTCAGCTTCGCCTTGAACTGTCCATTGCCGTTCGTGAATCACGAATACGCCGACTCGCGTGTTCGCGCTTTTAATGCATGCGATCGCATTCTCCGTAACCTCTGAATTCCCGGCTTGCGTTGGCACACCAATTCAGGGCGTCGTCAGCAACCACGATTCGTCGTGAACCAGATCGTTGTTAGGAATCACAACCATGAAGCACTCCGTCACATTTCTGATCGCCTTTGCGTTGAGTTCTCCGGCTGCAGTGTGGGCCGCCGATCCTCCGGCTGCGAAAACCGCTGCGCCGATTCAGAAAGGGGAGATGGCGGGATATCTGCTGGTGCCTCACGAAAAGGTTCCGGAGACGTACAACGCGGGGTTCTCGCTGTATGTCGCGGCGTGGCCGTTGGTGCAGGACTATCCGGGGAATCGCTTTCAAACGGGGCTGTTCGGCACTTGGATGTTTGCTCAACACGAGGCTCCCGCGTCTCACAAGAAGGAAGGGTCCGATAAGAAGGAGCCGTATTCCGATATCGAAGGGGGGCTGGGTTGGTGGCGAGACACTCGCTTCGCCACCGAGACGCCGAAGTTCATCATGGGCGGGGTCGCTCCGAACTTCAGCGAATGGGCCAACGGACCCGGAGCCGGCAAGGGCCGCGACTGGGTCAAGCCGAGTGGCAAATACGGTGTGGCTCAACTCAGTCCGTGGGTGCTGTGGCCGCCCGATGGTTTGAATCTCAAGCAAGGGACTTGCGGTCAACTGTTTGGCTATGGCTATCTGCCGCTGCCGCTGACTCCGGCCAAAGCCACCACCGCGGGCAAGGACGTTCCGACCGGCGATCACTCGTGGACCTTGTTCTTGAACACGAGCAACTTCAAAGGCCCGGTCGCATTCTTCACGCCTTACTTCTGGTCGCGCGAGACGGCGGAGAAACCGGAATGGGCCGGAAGGCTGCTCGATTCGCGGCCGTCGAAACCGAACAAGGCGTTGCAGATGGAAACTCAACACGTCCCCAGTGCGCAGGCTGTTGATGCGAAGGGTGAGACGTATGCTCGTGTCGCACCGACTCGGTTCCCCGTCACGGCCGAGGGCCATTCGGTGATGGTGCATCGCATCTCGGCTTACAACAAAGACGCGCTGTGGAACTCGGTGAAGGCGTGGTTTGAAGGCGGTGCTCCGGCGGATGGAGTTATCAATCCGGCGACGGCCAGCGTGCATCCCTTCAAAGGCAATGGCGGCGCGACCTGGAAGATCTATGCCGATGGAACCGCCAATGACGATCGCGTGCCGCTGGCGTGGAAGTCGTTTGCCACGCCGATGGCTCCGGACCCAACGACATTCGGATTCAAGTGGAACGAGGAGCTTGTCACGAAGACCAAGTCGCAGGACGGCGGTTCGCTGGTGACGCTCCCCGAGTACTTTCATCGCACGATCAAAGACAACCAGAAGCCCGAGTGGGTCGCGGTGTCCTCCAAAGATGTTCCCGCCGAGACAGGCTTGAGCGACCTTCGCTTCGGCCGTCCGAGTGCGACTCCGTCGGATGCCTACGTCACTCCCGACGATGCCAACAGTTGCTGGAAGAAACCCGGTCCCGTGGCCGGACCATTCCAAGTCCGTCCGAACGACGGCAGCGTGGTGACGTATTACTGGTATCGCTTCGCCGACCAACCCGCGATCCTCAACGCCGACCTCACCGACGCCGAGCGTGAAGCTCTGCAAGCGCGCGTCGAGAAGCTGCATCGCCACTGGAAAAAAGACCGCGACTACTTGCCGCCTCCCACACTCGGAACGCTCGCCGAGATCGAGCCA
>JAYVSP010000909.1:0-3380 GCA_043775215.1 Planctomyces sp.
GCGTTCAAAATTCAAAAGTGGCGGGAGATATTGTTCGTTTATTCAAGACGTGCTGCCCGCCAATTTTGAATTTTGAACGCACGACCCTTCCCAAAAAACGCGGCCTGGTGACCGATTCATGTTCGCACGATTCTGCCACGATCAATCTGCAACCGCTGCCGCTGTGATCCCAGCGTCGCGATTTGATCGTCGTTTTTCGTGGCTGATGATCACACTGTACGTTTTGAACTCAATCGTCTTTCCGCTCGGCCCGTTGTCCACGAACAACACAAGCGGCGCGATCATCCCCGGCCAGCAATGCCGCTGCTCGATGGCCAAGCGTGTATCTGGATCGTGTTGCTGCCGCCGCGAATCACAGCCGCAACCCTCGAAGTCCTGTTGCCCCGTCGTGCGATCGGCACCGAAACATTCTCAACCTGCGTCGGCATGTTGTTCAAAGAAGTCAGCCACTCAATCGCCGACAACGACGCCGCGGTTCGTCAAACTCAGCATCGCTCCGTGCGATTGTGGTTCGGAATCACCCGTGGGCGTGTCGCTTGGTCAAGAGCCGCGTCTGCCTGCGGCGCCAGTCGCGACTGGTTTGTCGAACTTGGCCGTCGTCTTCATCGCGCTCCCTGTTGATCGGGTTGAGAGTGCATTGCTGCAACCCCCCGTGCCGCCACCGAAGGTCGTCCTCTAAGGACCGGCGCATCAATAACTGTCGTAGCCGAAGTCGCCAGACTTCGGATCTGAACTCTGGCGAGTTCGAGTTCAGCTACATCTGACAGTTATTTCTGCGCCGGCCCTAAGCTAAGACGTTTGCGCAGGTCCGCCGAATCGGGGTTGCACTCGTTGAGTGAAATGACCGTGTGTGGCTGTACTGGCGTCTGATGTCGTGTCTTGTGTTTCACTTTTCCCTCCCCAAGACATCAGAGGACATTTTTCATGAACGCCCTTTCTCCGCGCCGAGCGCGCGGCTTCACGCTGATTGAATTGCTGGTCGTCATCGCAATCATCGCCATTTTGATCGCACTTCTTCTGCCGGCGGTGCAGCAAGCGCGCGAGGCGGCGAGGCGGAGCCAGTGCAAGAACAACCTCAAACAAATGGGATTGGCTCTGCACAACTACGAGGCGACCCATCGCTGCATCCCTTCGGGCCGCGTGAATTATCCGATGGTGTTTTCCGCTCAAGCTCAGTTGCTGCCTTACATCGACGGCGGCAACCTGCGAAAAATTATTGACTTCAACACGGCTCCGACGTTTTGCGATCCCTGTGCGACGTTGCTGCCCAACGACATCGCCTCGCGCACAGTGGTGCCGATGTTTCTGTGTCCCAGCGATCAGAGCGCGATACCGGGCTCGGTGTTCGCTCCGACGAACTACGCCGGGAACATCGGCAGCGGAGTGGGAGCCAGCGCCTCGATCAAGACCGGAGACGGCGTGATGTATTCTGGTTCTGGGACACGGTTCGCCGATGTCAAAGACGGCTTGTCGACGACCGTCGCGTTCGGCGAAAGCACACTCGGACCCAGCGGCAAGCCATCGTCTCCCGCCGGAGGACCGCCGAAGTATCCCCTGGGTGAGGTGCTCGAACTGACCGGAGCCACGGTGACGACCGATGCCGCTTGCGTTCCGAGCGGCAGTGCGGTTTGGTCCGGTCTGCGGGGAGCCAAATGGATGAACGGGCATTATGGCGACACGCTCTACAACCACTACTACAGCCCGAACTCGCAACAGAACGACTGCGGCAACGCCAGTCACAACTACGGCCAAACAACGGCGCGCAGCCAGCATCCCGGCGGAGTTCACGTCGCGCTGTGCGATGGAGCCGTGCGTTTCGTCAGCGACAAAATCAATCGGACAATTTGGCAAGCACTGGCCACACGCCGCGGCAGTGAAGTCATCACCGAGTTTTAACTTTGGAGTGGACTTAACTTTGGAGTGCGGTGTGTCAGCACCGCGTTGGTTTGCGGCGTTGCCGCTTTCTTTCAGGGCAGGCTAATCTTTCAAAATGGGCGACGATGCCGAGATGTAACCCGATGCGTCAGCGAGGGCAAGCGTTTCACGGACCGCGGATTTCATTGCGTTCTGGAGCGCTCGCCCTCGCTGACGCTTCGGGTTACATGAAAGTACAGCCTTCCCAAATTGAAACATTGGCCAGCCCTGGCTTTCTTTTGGTTCGCTTGATCGCGATCGCGTTTGGAAATTAAAAAAAAGGTTTCGCCGCAAATCCAAAGCGGTGCTGACACACCGCACTCCAAAGGAACTCACAAATGAAAACGAAATTGCTGCCGATCGTCGTGGCTGTGGCACTGTCGCTCTCGACCGCATCGGCTCACGACACGTGGGTCCAGACCAATACCAACTTGATCCGCACGGGCGACGCCGTGTACATCGACTTAATGCTGGGCAATCACGGCAACGAGCATCGCGACTTCCGGCTCGCGAGCAAGGTGGACTTGGAGGGCTGCTCGCTGAAAGTCCTGGCTCCCGGAGGCAAGAGTTACGACTTGAAAGACCGCTTGGTCGATATGGGCTATACCCCGAAAGAGGGCTTCTGGACAACTCGCTTCTCGGCGAGCGAGCCAGGTCTGTATCTCGTCGAGCACTCGCTCGACAAAGTGGTCAATCACGGCAAGCCCATCCGCTCGATTAAGAGCGCCAAGACCGCGTTCGTCGTCAGCAAGTCGCTCGACAAGGTGCCGTCCGAACATCCGGGCTTTGACCGCGTCGTGGGACACGCATTGGAATTGGTTCCGGTTTCTAATCCGGTCACGCCAATGGGGCCGGGGCAGAAGATGTTCGTCCGGTTACTGCTGAAGGGGAAGCCGCTGGCCGAGTCGCGCGTCTCGTTCATTCCGCGTAGCGAACCGCTGACCGAGAAGTTTGACGAGCGTTACGAAGTGATGACGGACGTGAACGGCCTCGCTCGTTTCACGCCCAAGTTTGGTGACTATTATTTGGTCGTGGCGCATCACAAGACCGATGAGAAAGGGGAGGGCTTCGAGGGGACGTCGTACTCCGCGACGCTGACGGTTTTCGTCCCCGAAGTCTGCCCCTGCTGCGGCGAGTGACCTCATGCCCGACAAACGCCAGCACCGTGGCCCGCATCCGTTTGATCACGAACTGTTCTCGGAGTCCCTTGTTGCGACATTGGCTCGCGCGGTGTCCGATTTGTCCTGGCTACTGATCGGCACGCGGGACAACATGATCCACGGTGAGGTCCATCACTTCGGCCTCTTGAGGCCACCCGCAGTATTCGCAGCGAGCCCGCGCGCGAGTCGCCACTTGCCGGTACAGATGCGGACTCAGACGAGCCACGGTCAACGCTCCAACTCAGGAAACGCTTCCGTGAGTCGTTTGAGCGCGACCAGCGACTTCACTTTTTGCAACGACCGTTC
>JAYVSP010000910.1:0-3123 GCA_043775215.1 Planctomyces sp.
CAAACCCAGGGCGGCGCTACGCGGCTGACGCCGCTCCGCTCTGCCCTGGGCTAGCGAGTTTTTGCCCTTTGGGCCAGGACAACAGCGCAACTTCAAAAAACGTCAGCGAGGGCGAACGATCCAGAACGCGATGAAATCCGCGGTTCGTGAAACGCTCGCCCTCACTGACGCTTCGGGTTACATCTCGGCATCGATTGCCCATTTTGAAAGATTAGCCTGCCCTGATGCACATCCGCCGTTTCTTGCGGGCACATGATGCGGGACTACAATCTGGCCGCGCACGCGAAACAACTTAATTATGGTGCACTGATACATTCCACCTCCAGAAAAGATTGCAAACATGGCTTCCCTGAATTCATTTAGCGCAGAAGGCACACTCAAGACTCAAAGCGGCGATTGGAAATTCTTTCGGCTGCGGAAGCTTGTCGACAACAAGATCGGCGACATCGAAACGCTGCCGTTCTCGATTCGCGTGCTGTTGGAAGCCTGTCTGCGGAACGTTGATGGCTTCATTGTGACTGCCAATGATGTCACGGAACTCGCGAATTGGAACGCGGCCAAGCCGAAAGAAGTCGAAGTTCCGTTCATGCCCGGCCGAGTTGTGCTGCAAGACTTCACCGGTGTGCCGGCGGTCGTCGACCTCGCCGCGTTGCGAGCCGCGATGGTCCGCATGGGGGGCGATCCAAAGAAGATCAATCCGCTTGTGCCCTGTGATCTGGTCATCGACCACTCGGTGCAGGTCGATTTCTTCGGCGCGAGCAGTTCGCTGCAAGACAACGTCAAGCTGGAGTTCGAGCGGAATCAAGAGCGTTATCAATTCCTCCGCTGGGGGGCTCAGGCGTTCAACAATTTCCGAGTCGTTCCGCCGGCAACCGGCATCGTGCATCAAGTCAACTTGGAGTACCTCGCGAAAGTCGTACTGACGAAGGACGGCGTTGCGTTTCCGGATTCATTGGTCGGCACCGACAGCCACACGACAATGATCAACGGTCTGGGCGTTGTCGGCTGGGGCGTCGGCGGGATTGAGGCCGAAGCGGTCATGCTCGGCCAGCCAATTTATATGCTCACGCCGGAGGTGGTCGGATTCAAACTGGTTGGCGAGGTGCGCGAAGGGATCACTGCCACGGATCTCGTTTTGACCGTGACTCAAATGTTGCGGAAGCACGGAGTCGTTGGGAAGTTCGTCGAGTTTTTCGGTCCTGGCCTCGACGGCATGTCGCTGGCCGACCGAGCCACGCTCGCGAACATGGCTCCCGAATACGGAGCCACGATGGGCTTCTTCCCCGTCGATGCCGAGACGCTCAACTACTTGCGTCGCACCGGTCGCACCGAGGCCGAAGTTGATCTCGTCGAGCGGTACTACAAAGAGCAGGGCCTGTTCCGCACCGCCGCCTCGCCAGAGCCGCGATTCAGTAGCAAGCTGGAACTCGATCTCTCGACGGTCGAGCCGTCGCTCGCCGGACCCAAACGTCCGCAAGACCGAGTGTTGCTCAAGAACATGAAGTCGCAATGGCAAGCCGATCTGAAAAAAACCTTCGGCCACGACGTAGTGCAAACGGCTCGCCTGCCTGTCAAAGTCGAAAGTACTCAGGCGAGCCGCCTGAGCTACGAACTAACTGATGGTGCCGTCGTCATCGCGGCCATCACCAGTTGCACGAACACCAGCAACCCCAGCGTGATGGTCGCTGCTGGTCTGGTCGCACGGAATGCCGTCGCGAAGGGCCTGACCAGTAAGCCGTGGGTGAAGACCAGCCTCGCTCCCGGCAGCCTGGTCGTGACCGACTATCTGGAAAAATCGGGCTTGAATAAATCGCTCGATGCGCTCGGCTTCAACACGGTCGGCTATGGCTGCACGACCTGCATCGGCAACAGCGGCCCGCTGCCCGATGCCGTCTCGAAGGCGGTCAGCGACGGGGATCTCGTCGCGGCGGCCGTGCTTTCCGGCAACCGCAACTTTGAAGGCCGCATCAACGCGCAAGTGAAGGCCAACTATCTCGCCAGCCCGCCGCTCGTTGTCGCATATGCGATCGCCGGTACGACCGACATCGACCTGACCACCGAACCGCTCGGTCAGGACCAGACCGGCCACGACGTCTTCTTGAAGGACATCTGGCCCAGCCGCGCCGAGATCGCTTCAACCATCGCCAACTCAATGTCGCCTGAGACTTTCGTCAAAGAGTACTCGCACGCGACCAAAGGCCCGGCCGAATGGCAATCCATCCCGACGAGCACCGGCGATCTTTATGACTGGGTCGAGAAGAGCACGTATATTCAAGAGCCACCGTTCTTCGTCGACATGCCCGCCACGCCCTCGCCGATCAAGTCGATCACTGGCGCACGCTGTTTGGTGAGCGTCGGCGACTCGGTCACGACGGATCACATCAGTCCCGCCGGTTCGATCAAGCCGACCTCGCCCGCCGGTCAGTTCTTGCAAGCGAGTGGAGTCGGGGTTGCTGACTTCAATTCTTACGGATCGCGCCGAGGCAACGACCGAGTGATGACTCGCGGCACATTCGCCAACATCCGCCTCAAGAATTTGCTGGCTCCCGGCACCGAAGGCGGAGTCACGAAGTATCTGCCGACCGGCGAAGTCATTTCGATCTACGACGCTTCACTCAAATACAAACAGACACACACGCCGCTGATCGCGCTGGCCGGAGCTGAATACGGCACCGGCAGCTCTCGCGACTGGGCCGCGAAGGGGACGTACTTGCTCGGCATCCGCGCCGTCATCGCGACCTCGTTCGAGCGCATTCATCGCTCGAACCTCGTGGGCATGGGTGTGCTGCCGTTGCAATTCCGCGACGGCGAGAACCGCGAGTTTCTTGAACTCGACGGCACCGAAACGTTCGAGATCGCGCTCGACGACAACGTGAAGCCGCGTCAGGCGGTTGAAGTCACCGCCAAAAAATCCGACGGCAGCGTGATTCACTTCGTCACCACCTGCCGCATCGACACTCCCGTCGAGGTCAAGTACTACCGCAATGGCGGCATCCTCCACACCGTGTTGAGGGACTTGGCGAAGAGCTATTCTTCGTGCGGGCGAGATTGAGAGATGTTTAACCGCAACGCCATCGGCGTGCGCGAGTCGTATCCACCGCGCCCACGCCGATGGCGTTGGGG
>JAYVSP010000911.1:0-8055 GCA_043775215.1 Planctomyces sp.
CCCTCGGTACGGGGTCGGGCGTACAATTTTTCGGAATTGGCCGATGAGAACTCTCGCGATGTCCCAGCGGCTGGTCGGCCAATTCCGAAAAATCGCACACCCGACCCCTCATCGGAACCCGCTCGTGCCGGACTTGCTGCTGCGAGGACTGGTGGGCAACTTCTTTGGCTCAGTGAGCCGCCTGCAAAAAGCCGCAACCGCCAAAGGCCTTCAGTGGCTCAAAGATCTCGGCCACCGCGCGCCGTTGACGGTGCCTCCGCCGGTCACGTAGCTCCCCCTCTTGCAAGTGACGGGACGAACGCCAGCTATTTGTTCGGCATCACAATCACGTCAGAGTAGCGCAGCATGCCGCCCTCCAGGACCACGAGGTTTCCCGGCGATAGATCGTGCCAGCCGGTTTCGCTCAGCGGCCGAGTGGCGATCACGCAGCCGTGGTTGCCGACGTCTCCGGCCATAGCCACTTCCATCGACGAGTCCTCGAAGTGCCGCTCGCTCTGTTCGTGAAAGCGGAGCTTGCGGAGGGACAGACCTTTCCAGCCGTTGACGTCGCGATATCCAAACAATCGCTCGCCATCAGACAGCAAACAGTTGAGCGTCCCGCGCTGATTCAACGACGCCAGTGCTTCGTGCAACCAGCGCCACCCGGTTTGGTCCTGCAAACGTTCTTTGCGAGTGGCAATCGCGTCCAGCAAGTGACAGAACATATGCTCGGAGTCTGTGCCACCCACGGGTTGAAACCTCCCCAGTGGCAGAGCCGCGAAGCCGCGGATGGTGCCGTTGTGGGCGAAACAGAATTCGCGTCCCGCGTATTCGCGGCTAAACGGGTGCGTGTCCGAATGACTGACCGCGCCGCCGGTAGTCTGGTGCCGAACATGAGCGATGTAGATGCGTGAGTGCAGGCCCTGATAGTTTTCCAGGAACTGCGAATAGCCGCTACGCCGCCAGTTCAATGCTTCCTTGACCACGGCCAGTGACCGATCGGGATACCAGGCCAAGCCCCAGCCGTCGGCGTTTTCCTCGTCGCGCAGCGAAAACGCTCGAATCGAAAAGTCGGCGGAAACAGCTCGGTCGAATGACAGGCCCATCAGTTCGCACATGCGTCGCCTCACAGCGTAGCTCAGTTGCTCCGCAACTGAGATTCCCAATGTGTAGCCGATCGCCGGGAAACGTGACGATGGCAGTCGATTGACGTTCAGAATGCGAGTCGCGGAGCGACTCGCCTACTATAGTTCTTGCCCCCAACGCTGCGTCATGTCGTCGGTCAGCTTCTTCCAGTCGCCCGTATCACGGAACAGACGCCGTTGCCGATCTGCTCCCGTTTCGAATGACTCAACCGGGCGTATCGCGTTCAAGAAAGGTCCGTCACCGGTTTCGTCGGCGATGGGCCGCAGGCGTTCAATCAGGTCCGCGAGATCTTGGCTCAGCAATCCTCGCTTTCCGTTTGGAGTGCGAATGTGCATCGCTTGGAGTCCGTAACGAGTCGCCAGCCACTTGTTCTCGATCGCGATCCAATGACGCCGAATGTCGCCACGGCACAGATGTGGCCGCTCGTGTAATAATCGCTGCGTGCTGATGACCAGACCATGAATCAAGGTCACGATTCCTAAAGTCATGGCCAACGTGGGAGGCATGTCACAGATGCGAATTTCGATGGTGCCAAAACTCGGGCAGGGACGGATATCCCAATAGATGTCCTTCGGAGACTGGATGGCTCGACAGTCGCGCATGACGCGGTAGAACGTGCGGAATTCTTTCCAGTCCCGGAAATACCGAGGAACCCCCGCGTGCGGCAACATGCGATACAAGGCGGTTCGGCAGGAGGCCAAACCGGTATCTTCCCCGTGCCAGAACGGTGAATTGGCTGAGATCGCCAGCAAGTGCGGCAGATAGCGCACCAACATGCTGATCACTCCCATCGCGATATCGCCGCTGGGCACGCCGACATGGACATGCAAGCCAAACACCACACGCTGATACGTCAGCCATGCCAGGCGATCCTGAATTCGCTCGTACCGTTCGGCGGGAAAAACGACACCCGACAGTCCGCGATTGAAAGGGTGCGTGCCGCCCAATGCCAAATTGTAACCGAGCGAACTGGAGACGTTACGGACGCGCCGTAACAGCGGCAGCAGTTGATCACGGACTTCTTGCACGTTGTTGCAGATGCCCGTCTTCACTTCGATCATCGACTGCATCAATTCGGCAGTGACATCCGATAAGCCTTCTTCCTGACAGACCTTCAGAATGCGCACGGCTCCGGGAGCCAAGTCTCCCGATTGCGGATCAATGATCTGCAACTCCAATTCGACTCCCAGCGTATTGCGTTCCGACGGTCGAAAGACCAGTGCGTCTGCAGAGTCTTTGGCGTTGATCGAAACTTCGGCACTTTGCGGATTGTGGCTCATCGGACACCTCCGACATCAAAGCTGTGATCGCCAAAGTATCACGTCATCTCGCAAGATGACAACGCGACGTTGGAGATTCCCGCTGTCGGCATGACCTTCCGATGGTCGATCAAATATCCGACAGGGGTCAGGTCTTCAAATTTCAATTTTGGCTGTCGAATGACGCGCACCTTCAACAAACGGTTCGCTGGCGAAACGGAGCCGACATCCATTCGGAACGCCAAAATTGAAATTTGAAGACCTAACCCCGGCCCACGCGGTTTACAAATTTGGGAGCAGTGATGGCAGAACGGCGACGGCCCGTTGGCGGCGGAATGACGGCGGCGGTGGCTCGGCCGGCGGAGCTGTCGGGATATATCGTGGCGTTTTTGAATTATTTGCAGGCCGAGTGCGGGATGTCGCAGAACACGATCCTGGCGTATCGCACAGACTTGCTGCAATTCAACGAGTGGTTTCGCGAGCACGGCCCCGTGACCTTGAATGACGTCACCTTGGCGACGCTGACGGGACACTTGCAGTGGCTGCATGAGCGGAAGTTGGCGGCCAGCACGATCGGCCGGCATCTGGTGTCAATCAAAATGTTGTTTCGATATCTGGTGTTGGAGGGAGTTCTGTTGGAGAGCGTTGCGGACTTGATGAGTTCGCCGAAGCTCTGGCAGAATCTGCCGAAAGTGCTGTCGCCCGAAGCGGTCAACCGGCTGCTTGCGGCGCCGTCGGCGGATGATCGCTGCCCGCTCCGTGACCGCGCCCTGTTGTGCGTGTTATACGCAACGGGTTGCCGAGCGTCAGAAGTCTCCAATTTGAAATTGAAGGACGTGCATCTCGAAGAGAATTACTGCCGCTGCTTGGGCAAAGGGAACAAAGAGCGGATCGTCGGACTGAATCCGGTTGCTCGATTGGCCATTGAGCAATACGTGACTCACGAGCGATCGCAGTTCGTCGCGAAGCGCGAAGCCGATTGGCTGTTCGTCACACGACGCGGCACCGGATTGACGCGGATCATGATTTGGCACCTCGTGAAAAAATATGCCGCTCGCGCAGGCTGTAGCAATCAGATCAGCCCGCACACGTTACGGCACAGCTTCGCAACGCACATGCTCGCCGGCGGCGCGGAGATTCGTGCTCTGCAAGAATTGCTCGGACACGCCAATATCGCGACGACGCAGATTTACACACATGTGGAACATTCGCGGCTGAAGGCCGTCCACGCAAAGTGTCATCCGCGGGGATGATGGTGGGGTGGTGCAGAGAACCGAACGGCGTGAATCATCCGTTCGGTTTTCACCTCTGGTTCTCCCCACCTCTCCACCCATGCGCGGCGCAGCTTACCGCTCTTACGCGACTGTCATTTTCGGCACGTCTGGCACGACTTGTCTTCCGTGAGCCTTCGGCATCGTGAAACCAATCGACTTTATCGGTCGGCTCGACGATCAATCCAACAGCGTTGGTGCGTCGAGGCCAGAACGTGAGTCTGACTCACTCGCGGTGAGGGCGATGGCGATGAAACTGCGATCAACAAGCTTGTGGTGCGGCGTCTTGGTACTGATCGGGGGCTGGTTCGCGTTCAACGCGCTCCATGCCGACCCGAATGCCCGCTCCGCCGAGACTGAGTTGGACGGCACGTCGAATGCGCTGCGCGACGCCGGACGTGTGATGGCGAAGATCTCGAAGAAGATCTCGCCCAGTGTCGTGCATATTGAAAGTGTGCATCGCACCGCCTTGCGAGGCGAAGTGGAAGAGACCGGTTCGGGAGTCATCGTGCGAGGCTCGCACATTCCCGGCGAGTACGTCGTCACCAATCGACATGTGATTGTCGGAGCCAAACTCACCGACGTGTCGATCACTCTGGCGGATGGCCGGATGATTCATCCTGAGCGAACATGGGAAGATGAAGCCTCCGACATTGCGGTCTTGAAAGTCGGCACTGACGGTTTGACCGCCGCCGCGTGGGGCGACAGCGACGCGGCAGAGATCGGGCATCCGGTACTGGCGGTCGGTAGTCCGTTCGGCCTGAGCCAGTCGGTGACATTCGGGATCATCAGTGCGAAGAGCCGCCGGTCGCTGAAACTGGGTGACCGCGGCGTGTTGAATCAAGATTTCTTGCAGACTGATGCGGCGATCAATCCCGGCAACAGCGGCGGTCCGTTGATTGACTTGACCGGCCGAATCGTCGGCATCAACACGGCAATCGCGTCGAACAGCGGCGGCAATGAAGGGATCGGCTTCAGCATTCCCAGCAACTTGGTCAGCCGCGTGGTGGATCAATTGCTGGAATATGGCAAGGTCTATCGGGCATATCTGGGCGTGAAGCTTGATCCCGACTTCGACACCAACAAAGCAAAGGCGCTGAAGTTGGATCGCGTACGCGGAGCACGCGTCATGGCCGTGTATCCCAATACTCCAGCAGCGCGCGCCAAGTTGACCAAAGACGATGTGATTCTGAGCTTTGACGGTATCGACGTTCTCGATGAAAACCACTTGATCAACGTTGTCAGCCTGTCTCCCGTTGGTAAGCGAGTCCGCCTGACGGTGCTCCGCAAGGGCGAGAGGGTGACGGTCCACGTCGATCTCAGCGATCGCTCGGTTGCAGAGGAGGATCCGGCTCCGGCCGCACCGCAACAAAGTAAAGGGGATGTGGACGTCGAACTGATGGGTTTGTCGGTCTGTCCGCTCGATTCCGATTTGGCACTGCAAGCCGGATTGGACGCTTCGGCCACGGGAGTCCTGGTGACTCGAAATCGCCGGATCCACACCAGTCTTCTGAGCCAACACTCGCTTGCAGCCGCTGGCGATGTTCATCTGCAACCGGGAGATGTCATTCAGCGGTTCGCTGGGTTTCCGATCGTTTCGACCGAGGAGCTGCAACACTGGGCCGCGCGGCAATCCGAATGTGAACGAGTGCTGATTGAGGTCATACGGACGCAGCCGGACGGAACGTTGCGCCGGCAGGTGATTGTCTGGCAAAGACCCGTCGAACCGGCGATTTGAAACTCAAGGAGCCGGCTTGAACTTCACTGCGAAATCGAACTTCGTTCGCTCGCGCGAGACGTCGGCTTTGAGTTGTGACTGGGCGTTGTATTCCCACGGAATTTGCTCTTCGATGATGTCCATGACCGGGCTGTCCGGTGTGTCATAAGCCTTTTGCTTTCCGATCACTTTTGGCGAGGTCACTTCGACACGTTTGCTTCCCAGTGGAACCGCAACCGTGTAATCGCCTTGATGAATTTCTGCGGCGGCGGGGGATCCGCGTCCGTCTGTGGGGATAAACTGAATCAGCCCACGTTCGAGCGGCTTTCCATCCGCCGTGACCTTTCCGGTGACTTTCGCAGTGATGACGGAATCGACCGGTCCACAAGCCGTCAGCAAACATAGACTCAGACACAGCAACCGGCACGGTCTCATTGGATAGTCTTTCTTTCTCCGCGGCTTGGGAGAATTTCGTAGCCAATCAATGCTCCGCATGATGAGCCGAGCGTTTCACAAGGCGTTTGCAAGCAGTTCGTCACGCGAAGCGGTGACTGCTACGCATCCTTCAAAACTCGCCAAGTGGTTCCCGGCCGTTGATCGTTCCCAAGCCACGCCAGAGGTTGAGATCGATACGGCTATTCACGAACCGCACCGCACCGTCGGCCATCAACGCGTGGACACCTCCAGTGTGATAGCTCCGCGCTGCGTTGTGTTTGTTCGCTCCCGTCACACAGGGAATCGGCGGTGCGTTGACGACACATTGGTTGACGTCAATTCCAGTGTTGGGAGTATTGACCGTCATGAACTCGAAGTTGACAAATGCGCCGTCATCGTTCAGGAAATCACCACGCCCATCCCAGTCGCCGTCCGACGGCGCCATGATGACTTCGGACATCAGCAGTGTCGACGACGTGCCGTCTTTGATGTCGGTCAGGCGAGTGGCCTGCGGCGAAGTCGGGCTGTCATTGTTCCAGCCGAAAGCGGCCTTCGCGGTCGGAGCTACGGTCCACGGTCGCGTGTTGTTTCCCCAACTGACAATGTAGTTTCCGCGCGACCGCCAGAATTGGTCTGCCGTCCAATTTCCCTGTCGGTCGCTGGGACAGTAATAAACGGTCGGGTGTGAGGAGATGACACCGTTGAACGTGTTGGTGACTGTGTTCGGCGGCAGATAGAACGGCTGGCTGAAGTTGTATTGCTTGAAGAGAGCGGCTTGATCGAGTTGCGGCCACAGGCTGACGACAAACGTGTGCCGCGGAATATTCGTTGAGGCCAGTGGCAGCATCTGGGTTTGGTCGAGGTAATTGTGCATGGCCAAGCCCCACTGCTTGAGATGATTGCGGCACTGCGATCGCCGTGCGGCCTCGCGAGCCTGCTGCACCGCCGGTAGCAACAATGCGATCAAGATGGCGATGATCGCAATCACGACCAGCAACTCAATCAGGGTAAACGCCAGACGACGCGACTTCATGAATTCCGCCTTTCACAGGTTGCATCTCAAAGCTCAATTCGCCGCAGCATACGGCCGACATAGTCGAGCACTCCTTGCACATCGACCGACTCGACGACATCAAGATTACTGGTCCATTTCCGAGTGCTCCGGCGGTCAAACACAGTGACGCCGCGGCAGATGCCGGATTGAGTCTCGACATCCACGGCCATCGACGTCGTATGGACCAGCCGATCGTGGGCCACCGCCGTCAGCGCGACCGCCTCACGCAGGGCGAACCCCTCCGAGCCGAGATGCTCGTGCGACGCGCGCAGTCCGAATTGCAGCCATTCGAGAAGCATCTTGCCGGCTCGGGAAATTCCTACATCTGACAACCGCGCGAACTGATCGTAACTGAGCACCACTTGTTGCGTGACATCGAGCGGCACTAGCGTCTTGGTCGCGGGAAACTTCAGCACCTTTTGAGCCGCCTCGGGATCGGCGAACATGTTGAACTCGGCGGCCGGTGTCGCGTCGCCTCCCGCACCGATCGAACCTCCCAGGCAAACCAGTTCGCGCAGCAACGACAAGAATTCCGGATCGCGTTCCTGGGCCGACAGGACATTCGTCAATGGGCCGAGCGTCAGTAGCGTGATCTCCTGCGGATACTGCCGCACCAGTTCGATCAGCAACTTGACCCCTTCGTGCGGCTTGTGCAGTTCAGCGACCGGTACATTACTGTCTCCCAAACCGGTGCGACCGTTCAGAATTACAGGGTCAATGAAGCCCGGAGTCAAGTCGCCGCCCGGACAGGGGAGCAGAGTGTCAGACGCTCCCAGACGCGGCCATTTCGGCGGGTCGATCAATTCGATCACTGCCTGCAAATTGCGCGAAGCCGTGTGCCCAGAAACACAGCCCGCCGTCGCCGTTACGGCGATCAGATCCACTTCGGGATCGAGCATCGCCAAAGCCACCGCAATGGCATCTCCAATTCCCGGATCGGCATCAATGATCAGCTTAGTTGGCACGCGACAACTCCTTGAATTGAGGGAACAGGATTGTAGCGCGGCGGAACCTCAAAAGTCCAAACCCCAAATCCCAATGTCCAAATTGCAGAACCTTCATTCGTCGTGTCCTTCGATTCGTCGTGATTGGTCCGAGCTATTCTTCGTGCGGGCGAGATTGAGAGATGTTTAACCGCAACGCCATCGGCGTGCGCGAGTCGTATCCACCGCGCCCACGCCGATGGCGTTGGGG
>JAYVSP010000912.1:0-4782 GCA_043775215.1 Planctomyces sp.
ACGTCAAACGGAGAATGACATCTTGTCGAGCGCCCGCCCTCGCTGGCGCTTCGGGTTAGTGTGGGCCAGGCAAATTTGCCGCACCCCATTGTGTGGTGCTTGCCAACGCGAGGAAAGCTTGCGAGCCTTTTGCTTCTTGTTGCTTCTTTCAACGGTCAACAAAGCGTTTGATGCTCAGTCGGTGTCCAGCAGTTTTGACCAAGCCGTCCGAATGAGTTGCGGTTTGCGCTCGACCGTGCGTGGGACGCAGTCGGTCTGTGCGGCAATCTCTTCATTGGTGAAGCTCTGCAACTTGTGCAGCGCGATGCAACGTTGATCCTCTGGCAACTTGCCGAGCAAGTGATTGATTTGATCTCGTAGTTCGGCGACGACTTCGGGAGTTGGTTCGGGGCACGCGACGTTGGCGATTCCCCCGCTGGCTTGCGATGCGTCCGACTTAATGCCGTCCGCAGCCGATTCGCCGACGGTCCTGCGAAAGTCGCGTCGGTCACGACCTTGAAAACGCTTCCAGTCAATCGTTTTTCGCTCGGCGAGATTCAACAGAATCTGCCACAAGTCGTCCCGATCATTCAGGTCCGGGTACTGTCCGTTCTGAACCGCGTCATGCAAGCTGCTGAACACCACCTGACCGATGTCGTCCTCGTTCGCGGTCCCGCGCGGCATCCTGCCCAACTTCGTCCGCGCCACGACCAACAGCTTGTCGATGTACCGCTGCCACAAAGTCGTGAACGCCGCCAAGTCACCGCGATCCTTGTAGGCTTGAATCAACAAGCTGACCGATCCCGGCTCGTGAGCCGCGCCGGCCGATTGAGACGCTGAGAATTCATTCGCAGCCATGCCGCACAGTCTGGCGCATTCACGATCAATTTCCCAACCGGGGATACACGTAATCTTCGACCGCCAGCTTCTTGGCCAGCTCTTTCAGCAATGGCTTGAGAGCTTTGTCGAGATTCTCTTTGGCGGTGTCCACGCGGTGCTCGAAGGTCTTTTCGCGTTTGGGGCATTTGTTGGCTTTGTCGGGGACATTGAGCTGACCTTCCAACTCGGTTGCGTCACGTTGCAGTTGCTCGAAGTCGCGGTGAGCCTGTTCGAGTGTGGCGCGCGTGTCCGCGTCGATGAGCGGATCGTTGAGAACCGTCTCGAAGTGGCGATCAGTCAGTGCTTCCAGTTCGGCATTGAAGTTCTTCTTGATCTCACGCCGCGTTCCATCCAGGGCTTTGTTGACCTTGTTCGCCGCCTCAAAGCAACCCACACGGTAGGCTTCCTTCCACAGATCGGCGCATTGGGTGGCGATCATGTGGTACAGGTCCGATGTGACGGCCAAATAGACTCCCGCCTGAAAGACACGGCGATCGCTGACGTGTTGCGTCCAGGCACGTTGCACTTCGTTGGCGCGAGCGGTCTGCTCGTCCGGATTCAGAGCATTCCAGTCCGTCAATGCCTTGCGGATCAGAAAGACGGGCGAGAGGTACGACCGAATAAACGTGTCCCCACGACCAATTCCACTGCACACCAGCTTAGCCGACGTGATCCCCACGACTTCGCCGGACTGAGCATTGATCACCGGGCCGCCGCTGTAGCCCCCTTTGATGTTGCTGTCGGTCATCAGCGGATTGTTGTTCGTGATGATGCCGGGAGTGATGTCGAGCGGCAGGTAGCGGCCTTTTCCGTAGCCGGGGTTGCCGATGGCGACCACCGGAGTTTGCAGTTCCGCCTTCCCTACGCTGAGCAACAGCGGCAGGCGTTTGTTGGGGACGGGCTCCTTCAATCGCAAGACCGCCACATCGACGGCGCGATCGAAATGAATGAGCTGGGCACCGCGCAGGTTCAACTCGTCTTCGCTCGGATAGTTCTTGTCGGCCGACGGGCTGAAGACGAACTCCAGATCGTCGAGCGAGCGGACGTTGTCGATGACATGCGCGGCGGTGACGAGCGTCTGTTGGTCGTGGACGAGAAATCCCGATCCATGTCCCTCAGGAGTTCGCAGCAAGCAGACCGACTGCTTGCAGGTCTCGGCGATTTGGCCGCTCGTGAAATCGGTCGGCGGCCAGGACAATGCTTGTCCAGAGGATGTTTGAATCGTCTCCTGCAATCGAGTCCCGCCGAAGGCGAGTTCCAGACGATGCGGCCCCGGCTTCAATTCGATCGGGGCACCGATGGGCGTCACTCCTTGCTGCTCGCCGTCGATCAGCAGCCGTGCCCCGTTGACTCGAGTCTTGATCGTCACCTGAACTGGCTTGTCAGCGACGGGCGGAGCAGGATTCACGGCCACTGTGGCGACAGGAACCAATGCCACCGGTGTCGGAGCTACTGGCTCCAACGCTTGCTTGATGCTTTCAAGCAGTCTGCCAACCTGGCTCGCAACGACGGCCAAGATCACCAATCCCACAGAGCCGACGACTGTGCGGATTATCAACATCGGAGTCAGCCACTTTGCCGATTTGCGTTTGGGCTTGGGTCGCCGTCGGATCGCGGGGGCATACGCTTCTCCCGCGGTGAGTTCTTCAAACGCATCGGTGTCGAGTTGATCGAGTTCGCCGGTGACAGCCAGTTGAATTTCTCCGCCACCCTGCTTGTCAGGGTGGTTCCCGCGCTCTGCAACTACGGCATTTTTGACGCATTCACGAGCGGCAGAGCGCCGCCTCCCTGGAGACAAGCTCAGGGGCGAGAGCTTCAACGGGCTGTTCGTGTCGGTCAGCTTCACAACGGCGTGGTTGCCGGAACTTGATCGCTTCGCCTTCGAGTTGGCGAGCGACGGAACGGGCAGCGCGTGGCCTGATCCACTTCTAGGACGTGGTGTCTTTCGAGCCGCATTCTCTGGGAACACCATCGCGCTGGGCGTCACGGCACATTTCTCGCCGATGGTCCGAGCCATCACGACTTCATCGAAATCCGGCCGGAGTTCGACGAGCACTCGATCGAGCAGCGATCGAGCAGCGATCGAACCGATTCGGCGGATTTCGGTCGCTCGGCCGGACGCTTGGCCAACAGCTTGAGGACCAACTTTTCCAACGGCTCCGACGGCTGCAGCTTCAGCGCGCTGGGTGGCTTCGGTTTGGCGTGAACATGTTGCGCGAGGACTTCGTTCGAGGAACCGTCAAACGGAGCCTGGTCCGTGCAGCATTCGTAGAGCACGACCCCCAGAGCGTACAAATCGGCGCGATGATCGGTCGGCTGCCGCGTGGCTTGTTCGGGGGCCATGTACCGCACGGTGCCGACCGCCGATCCGTCGCGGGTCAAGCCTTGATCGTCATCGACCCAGCGGCTCAGTCCGAAATCCGCCAGTTTCACTTCACCGTTGCGCGAGATCAGGATGTTCGACGGCTTGAGGTCGCGATGCACGATCTGTTGCTCGTGCAGATAGCTCAGCCCCAGCGTCGCTTGCCGCACGACAAACAGCCGTTCGGCAAGAGACAGCTTGGGCATCAGCATGCAGAAGTCCGCCCCAGCGACGAACTCCATGACCAGATAGGGCGACGCCCCCGTCCCCACATCAAACAACCGCACAATGCCGGCATGTTCGAGCTGCGCCTGCAACCGCACTTCCGATTCGAGCCGCTTCAACCCGGTGGAATCGGTGCGCTCCGAATGCAACACCTTGACGGCCACCGCACGACCCAGTTTTTGATCGTGAGCGAGAAACACATTCGCCAATCCGCCCACCGCGATTTGCGAATCAATGCGATACCGCTGATCCAGAATCTCTCCAATCATGACGGAGCCTCCCCAGAAAGAGCGCCCATGGCCAATGCCCACGCATCGGACCAAGGGGTACACAGAGAGACTCGATACAGACCGATGTTTCCCGACAGGAGTTGAGTCCTGATTCCAGAAATTCTGCGAAAGGATTATGCTGGGTAGTGAAGAGTCCTCTTCTGCAACCCTACGGCGAATGTCAGCCAACCGAGACGATGACTACCAAATCGAAAACATCCCAACTGCGCACTCGCTCTTATTCGGGGAGCAACATTTCGTTGCGCGCGATTCGTCGATACGCTCAACAGATCGCGGAGCGATTTCACCCCGACAAGATTATTCTCTTCGGCTCCTACGCCTATGGCACACCGCACGCTGACAGCGATGTCGATTTGCTGGTCATCATGCCGTGCCGGAACGAACTGGATATGTCCGTCAAAATCTCCTGGGAATTACCGGCCCCGTTTCCGATGGACCTCTTGGTCAGGAAACCGGCAGAGTGGAACTGGCGGATTCGAGAGAAGGAATCGTTCGCGACAGAGATTCTGACCAAGGGGAAATCGCTCTATGCAAAAGGTGACGCGCGAATGGGTCAGAAAAGCGGAGTCGGATCATCGCGTCGCCACCGGCCTCCAAGCCGGACTCAAGCCAGCGACCGCTGACCAGATCTGTTTTCTGTGCCAACAATCTGCGGAGAAATTCCTGAAGGCTCTGCTGGAAGAGGCTGGGCAATCAATCCCCAAGACCCACGACCTCGTTCACTTGATGGCGTTGGTCCAGCAAATCCACCCTGTCGTATCGGGCCTCCGTCGCGCACTCACTGTGTTGACGCGATACGCCGTTGCCCCTCGATACCCCTGGTTTTCGACAACCAAGCGCCAAGCCACTGCCGCCGTTCGATGGTCTATCGAGGTGCGAAAAATTTGCCGAAACCTGTTGGGTCTTCGCACGCCTCAATCCGGAAGCACGCCATGACTCTCCTGGCTTCGATTCCAAGCTCAGCGGCGTGATTCACTTTTGCTGTCGGGTCGAGACCGCCAAATGGTGACTCAACAAGTTGCGGCGAAGTGGTTCGCATCGGAATCG
>JAYVSP010000913.1:0-12159 GCA_043775215.1 Planctomyces sp.
CCGCCCCGCCCGTTCGCCCGCCGTGGGTGGTAGCGCTATCCCTTGTGTCGTCGGAATGGTTTGGGAAACCAGCCGAGCAACGAGCAGCGTGGCGGCGAGAAGTCGAACGAATTGCGAGGACCACTCCGGGGTCGATATTGTTCCGTTCGCCGGTCACACAACGCATCCAGGGAGGTCGCCATGCAACCCTACGAACTGCGGGAGTATCGACGACTCCGCGATGAAGGCCGCTGGCCGGAAGCCAACCGTATTCGCGAAGTGGAGCGGCGACGACTTCGCGCGGAAGGCCGGACTCGCCAGCAGGCTCGTGATGAATCTTGGGCGGCGATGCTGTCCGCGATCGACCCGGAGCGTGCTAATCGAATGATCCAATCGGCGCGAATGGCCGTGGAACCATCGGCTTCCGAAGACGGTGGCACTCGCTGAGCGTCACTCACTTCGGGCGTCAGCCTCGGTCATACTGATACAAGGCTCGCAAGCAACTCATCGAAGTCGAACGTCAGCGACGTGTCGAGCGTGCAAGTTTTGTCGTTGACCTTGTCGAGGCCGGTATCGGCGGTGCCGGGATTGATGATGTCCGCGCCCAACCCGCCCTTCAGCTTGTCTTTGCCGGTGCCGCCGATCAGCCAGTCGAGTCCGTCGCCACCGTCCAAGGCGTCGTTGCCAGCCGAACCGAGAAGAGTGTCGTTGCCCGCGCCGCCGAAGAGCTTGTCGTTGCCATTGCCGCCACGTAGCGAGTGGTTGCCATCGTTCCCCTGCAAATTGTCGTTGCCGTCTCCGCCGTCGAGCACATCATCGCCGCCGCTACCGTTGAGTTTGTCTTTGCCAGCGTCGCCCAAGAGGACGTCGTCCCCTTCGCCGCCGTTGAGCGAGTCATTCCCCGCCCCGCCATCCAGCGTGTCATCTCCGCTGCCACCTAAGCACGTATCTTTGCCGTCACCGCCGTTGAAAACGACGACGGGACGACGAATAGTCTACGCGCACGGCGAAGTTGTCCGTCACTAGCTAGCTGGTTGCGAATCTAGTTGGTCACTCTTAGCCTACAAGTCATCTTTGACCAATTCGCTGACGACGAGACGGACGACTGATGGTCGGCAATCACACGGATCTGGAAAAGCGGCTCTGGGATGCCGCCGATGAATTGCGGGCCAACTCGAAGCTCAAGTCTTCGGAATACTCGGTCCCCGTGTTGGGGCTGATCTTTTTGCGGTTCGCGGACAATCGGTTCGCGGCGGTTGAGAAAGAGTTGGCGGCGCAGAGTGGTCAGAGTCGGCGGCGGACGATTGGCAAGACAGACTATCTGGCTCGGTGCGTTTACATCCCGGAGACGGCTCGGTTCAAGCGGCTGTTGGACTTGCCGGAGGGGGCGAACATCGCGAAGGAAATCAACGACGCGATGAAGGCCATCGAAGACGAGAACCCGGACCTCAAGGGGGTGTTGCCGCGCACCTACAACCGGCTGGAGAACGCCACGCTGGTCGAACTGCTCAAGACGATGAACCGCATTCCGGCGGACATCGAAGGGGACGCCTTTGGGAAGATTTACGAATACTTCCTCGGCAAGTTCGCGATGAGCGAAGGTCAGAAGGGGGGCGAGTTCTTCACGCCGACATCGATTGTCAAACTGATCGTCGCCATTCTGGAGCCGTTCCACGGCAAGATCTTCGACCCCGCTTGTGGTTCGGGGGGCATGTTCACGCAGTCGGCCGAGTTCGTGAAAGAGCATCAGCGACAGACGACGGAGCTTTCCATCTACGGGCAGGAGAAAACGGGCGAGACCGTCCGGCTGTGCAAGATGAATCTCGCCGTGCATGGACTCGGCGGGGACATCAAGGAAGGGAACACGTACAAGGAAGACTTGCATCAGTCGGTCGCGAAGAAAGGGGAGCCGGGGCAGTTCGATTTCGTGATGGCCAATCCGCCGTTCAACGTGGATCGGATCGACAAGAGCAAGCTGGTGGACGATCCGCGGTTTCCGTTCGGGCTGCCGACGGTCGATAACGGGAACTACTTGTGGATTTCGGCGTTCGCCAGTGCCTTGAACGCTCGCGGCCGAGCCGGCTTCGTGATGGCGAACAGTGCGTCCGACGCGCGAGGTTCCGAGCAACTCATCCGGCAAAAGCTGATCGAAGCCCGAATGATGGATGTGATGGTCGCGGTCGGGTCGAACTTCTTCTACACGGTGACGTTGCCCTGCACGCTGTGGTTTCGGGACCGAGCGAAGACCACCGGTAGCCACGTTCGCCAGAACGTGGGCCGTCCAACACCCCCAACGTCTGGCGACGGTGGCTACGCAATTCGCAATCGCGACCACGTCTTGTTCATCGACGCTCGGCACATCTTCACGCAGATTGATCGTGCTCATCGCGAATGGACGCCGGCGCAGATTGAGTTCCTGGCGAACATCGTCCGGCTGAATCGGGGCGAGAAGCCGGAGAACCATCACGACTCAGCGGCGCTGCTGAAGGAACATTTTCCAAAGCAGACCTATGCCGACATCGCTGGCTTGTGCAAACGCTCGACCGTGGCCGAGATTGAGGAACAAGGCTGGAACCTGAACCCCGGCCGCTACGTCGGCGTGGCGGAAGGCGAGGCCGAAGATTTCGACTTCACCGAACGGCTGGAAGAGTTGAACGAGGAATTGGAGACGCTGAATGGTGAGGCGCGTATCCTGGAGGAGCGGATTGCTGACAACGTGGCGCTGTTGTTAGAACACTCTCGATGATCGCTGCGACACTCCCGCGAGGCGCAGAACGTTCCAAAAATGCCGAGGCGAGTCCGATGAAACAGAAAAGCGAACATGCCGCGACACTGCGGAATTACATCGCGGAAGTGCTGAAAAACGCGGTTTACGAGCGGGGAGAGGCTTTGAAGGTGGTCGTGGCCGAAGCACCCGATTTACCGGGCTGCGTGACGCAGGGACAAACGGTGGAGGAAGCACGGGAAAACTTGATCGACGCCATTGAAGTGTGGGTCTTGGCCGGGCTGCGCAGTGGCGAAGACCCGCCCGTCGTCAACGGCTGTCGCCTCGCAATTACCGTTTCACCCAAGGGACGTCCGCGTGGCAAAGCTAAACCCAATATCGCGTCGCGAACTCGTGCGTAAGCTGCAGGCGCTGGGCTTCGAGGGACCGTTTCCCGGCGGAAAACACCAGTGGATGCAACGGGCTTCCGTGCGAATCACCGTGCCCAATCCCCACGGCGGGGTCATCGATCCTGGCCTGATCCGACGGATCTTTCGCCACGCAGGCATTTCCGTCGATGAGTGGGACAAGGCGTGAATGCTCAACGGCGACGCGCACGAGTTGGAAGAACGCATCGCGGCGAACGTCACGTTGCTGTGGGAGAATTCCCAATGATCCATGCCATCTATCGCAAGGAGGTTTTCGAGCCGACGACTTCCGTCGAATTGCCCGACGAGTGTGAAGTCGAGTTCGAGCCGAAGGTCGTGCAAACTCCGGCACCCGAACCAATGCTGAGCGACGTCTACGCAATCCTGTCGGAGCGCTACCGCTCCGGCGAGCACGACGTTGCCGAACGTCACAACGAGCACCAACCATGAGCGCCGCCTTCACCAACGACCGTCACTCTGTCGCCGCCGGTTTCGAGGTGCTGTTTTGAGAGCCTCAGCGTTCCGACCTCAACCAACACGGAGGATGGGCACTCTTGCCCGTCCCTCGAAATGAGACGGGCAAGAGTGCCCATCCTCCATCTGTCGGCGTCCGATCCGCCGCGACCATTTTGCGCGCGTCAGCAAAATGGTTGCCATCGGATCACTGCCGTGCGCGACGAGCATCATTTCCGACGACATTCCTGGCGAGCCGGGCGGCGTCAGCCCCCGGACGTTTCGAGACCATCACGCAGGTCCGGGGGCTGACGCCGGCTGACGCCACCCGGCTCGCCAACTTTCGTCGGACACGCGAGGAACGGGAGACGCTCAACGGCGAGGCCCACGAGTTGGAAGAACGCATCGCGGCCAACGTGGCGGCGATTATGGAAAGGGCGATCAGATGAGAGCGCCCATAAAGAATGGCTGGAGACCATTCAAACTCGATGAGCTTGGATTCGTCGGGCGCGGACGCTCACGTCACCGGCCCCGTAACGAGCCGACGCTTTACGGCGGGCCATATCCTTTCTTCCAAACCGGTGAGATCAAAGCAGCCGAGTTGTACCTGCGAAAAAGCGAGCAGACCTACAGCGAGAAGGGACTCACCC
This sequence comes from Planctomyces sp., assembly GCA_043775215.1. Classification (GTDB taxonomy): domain Bacteria; phylum Planctomycetota; class Planctomycetia; order Planctomycetales; family Planctomycetaceae; genus SXKJ01. Next base: position 4,215 of record JAYVSP010000913.1, read on the forward strand.
AAAGCAAACTTTGGGAGCCGGGTACGCTCTGCATCACTATCGCGGCGAACATTGCCGACACCGCGATCCTTGGTGTTCGTGGCTGTTTCCCAGACAGCGTTGTGGGCTTCGTTGCAGACGAAAAAAAATCGGACGTTCGCTTCGTTAAGTATTGCTTCGATGTCTTACAGCGGCGGATGCAAAGCGTTTCCCACGGCACGACACAAGACAACTTCAGTCTCGAAAAGATGCTGAAGTTTGACTTCCTTGTTCCGCCGCTTGCGACGCAGCAAAAGATCGCGGCGGTGTTGGGGGCGTATGACGAGTTGATCGAGAACAACCGGCGGCGGATCGAGATTCTGGAGGAGATGGCCCGGCGGCTCTACCGGGAGTGGTTCGTCCAGTTCCGCTTCCCCGGCCACACCCACGTCCCCCTCACCGACTCCCCCCTCGGCAAGATTCCCAAGGGTTGGGAAGTCGTGAAGCTCAATGGACTCGGCACCGTCGAGCGCGGCCGATCGCGACATCGACCGCGAAATGATCCGTCGCTTTACGGCGGGCCGTACCCATTCATTCAAACCGGAGACATCAAGGCTGCGACGGTCTTCGCGACACAGTACAGCCAGACTTACAACGATCACGGCTTGGCTCAGAGTCGCCTTTGGGAACCCGGCGTGCTGTGCATCACCATAGCGGCGAACATCGCAGAGACAGCCATTCTCGGAATTCGAGGATGCTTCCCGGACAGCGTTGTCGGTTTCACTCCGAACAAAAAAAAGACCAACGTCTTCTTCGTGAAACACTTCATTGATTCCATCAAGGAACGCATGCAAGCCGCATCACTTGGAACGACGCAAGACAATCTCAGTGTCGAGAAGTTGCTGTCTTTTGATTGCTTGTCGCCGCCACTGCCGCTCTGCGAGCGATACGAGAAAATCATCTCGCCGATTTATGATTTGCTGCTCAACTTGGAACAACGCAATGCGAACCTTCAAAAGACCCGCGACCTGCTGCTGCCGCGTCTGATTTCCGGCGAACTGGACGTGTCCGAGTTGCCCATCGAAGTCGAGGAGGCCGCACACGATGGCGAGTAACCTTTCCGACTCGATGACACAGCCAAGTGATGTTGCGCGGTTGCGGTTCCGCCCCAACGGGGCAGCCCCATGCCAGCCCAGGGCAACGCCCTGGGTCAGCCGTTTTACGAAAAGTCAAAGCCCTGAAAGGGCGACCCGAATTCGGTCGAACGGCCAGAGTGCCGCCCCTTCAGGGCTTCCAGCCATCCAAAAGAATCCGCAACCCAGGGCGATGCCCAGGGCGATGCCCTGGGCTGACCTAGCGCTGCCCCGTTGGGGCGAAGGCAACGTAGCCCTGTCGCTCCGCGACAGGACAGCCGGGCGCGCGATCGAGCTTGATTGCCGGTTGAAGCGTGATCGCGCATTTGACGTCGGTACTTGTTCGGCTTTCCTGTCGCGGAGCGACAGGGCTACTTTGTCGGAGGCTGCCCGCAATGGCGAGTAACCTGCCCGCTGCTCCGAACCCCGGCCCGTCCGGCGAGTTCATCCTCTATCAAACCGAGGATGGCCGGACCAAGCTGCAAGTCCGCGTCGAAGACCAAACCGTCTGGCTCACACAGCGGCTGATCGCCGAACTGTTCCAAGTGACGTCCCAGAACGTCACGCAGCATCTCAGAACCATCTATTCCGAGGGGGAACTCGACGTCGGGGCAACTTGTAAGAAAATCTTACAAGTTCAATCCGAAGGCGAGTGGCAAGTCACTCGGCTCGCCGATCACTACAACCTCGACGCCATTCTCGGTCGAAAGGACGAACCGTGAGCAATCACTACACGAAAGCCGCCTTGGCTCACAGCGAAAATGCACTCTGCGAGTTGCCGTCGATCGAATTGTTCAAGGAGTTGGGCTGGCAAACGACGTGGTGTTTCATCGAGTTCGACCACGGCCCCAGCCACCTCGGCCGGAACTCAAAAGGGGAAGTCGTTCTCGTTTCTCGCTTGCGAGCGGCACTCAACAAGCTCAATCCAAACTTGCCAATCGAGGCGATTCAACTGGCCATCGACGAACTGACCCGCGACCGCAGCGCGATGAGTCCGGCCAACGCCAACCGCGAGATTTACAAGCTGCTCAAGGATGGCGTGAAGGTGATGTTTCGCGGCGGTGAAGTCGGCGACGAGGAAGTCGAAGAACGAGTCCAAGTCATCGACTGGCGAACGCCAGCCAACAATGATTTCTTTCTCGCCTCGCAGTTTTGGATTTCGGGTGAGATGCACACGCGCCGGCCTGACTTGCTCGGTTTCGTCAATGGCCTGCCACTCGTCTTTGTGGAGTTGAAAGCTCCCGAACGTCCCGTCAAAGCGGCGTTCGATGAGAACCTTCGCGACTACCGCGACACGATCCCGCAATTGTTCTGGTTCAACGCTCTGGTGATTCTGTCGAACGGCAAAGACAGCAAGCTCGGCGGCATGACCTCTCAATGGGAACACTTCGGCGATTGGAAACGGATCAACAGCGAAGGGGAAAAAGGGATCGTCTCGCTGGAGACCATGATTCGCGGAACGTGCGAGCCGTCGCGGTTGCTGGACCTCATTGAGAACTTCACGCTGTTTCAGGAAGGCAAAAGGGGACTCGTCAAACTGGGAGGCAAGAACCACCAGTACCTCGGCGTGAACAACGCTCTGGAAGCGGTGAGGGACATCAAACAGAACGAAGGCAAGCTCGGCGTGTTCTGGCACACGCAGGGGAGCGGCAAATCGGTGTCGATGATCTTCTTCGCTCAGAAGATTCTGCGGACGCTGCCGGGAAATTGGACGTTCGTGGTCGTCACTGATCGGCTCGAACTTGACGACCAGATTTATAAGAACTTCACCGGAACGGGAGTTGTCACCGAGAAAGAATGCCAAGCCACCGACGGCGCAGACCTCAAGCGGTTGCTGACTGAAGATCATCGCTACGTCTTCACGCTGATTCAAAAGTTCCACGCCGACAAGTTCAAAAAGTACCCGATGCTGTCCGACCGCTCGGACATCATCGTCATCACCGACGAAGCCCACCGCAGCCAGTACGACACACTGGCTCGCAACATGCGGGACGCTCTGCCCAACGCCGCGTTCATCGCGTTTACGGGAACGCCGCTGATCGCAGGCGAAGAAAAGACCAAAGACGTCTTCGGCGATTACGTCAGCATCTACAACTTCAAGCAATCGGTCGATGACGGCGCAACCGTACCGCTCTACTACGAGAACCGCATCCCGGAATTGCAGCTCACCAATGAGTTCTTCAAAGACGAGATGGAAGCGATCATCGACGACGCCCTCGCCGAAATCGACGACGCCGAGAAGCAAGCTGCGTTTGAACGGAAGCTGGAACAAGAATTCGCTCGCGAATATCACCTCATCACACGCGATGATCGGCTAGAGGCGGTCGCGGTCGATTTGGTCGAACACTTCATGGGACGCGGCTTCCAAGGCAAGGCGATGATGGTCTGCATCGACAAGGCTACCGCCATCAAGATGTACGACAAGGTTCGCAAACATTGGCAAGCCGCCATCGACGACCGCAAGCAGCAACTGGCCAGCGTCAGCGGAGCGAAAGCCGAACAACTCCGCGACGAAATCGCCTACATGGAAACGACGGACATGGCGGTCGTCGTGTCGCAGGCTCAAAACGAAGTCGATGACATGCGAAAGAAAGGTTTGGAAATCAAACCGCATCGCAAGCGGATGGTCGAAGAGGACATGGAAGAGAAGTTCAAAGAGCCAGACGACCCGTTCCGTTTGGTCTTCGTCTGTGCCATGTGGATGACCGGCTTTGATGTCCCGAACGTCTCAACGATCTACATGGACAAGCCGCTCCGCAATCACACGCTGATGCAAACCATCGCACGGGCGAACCGCGTCTATCCCGACAAGGAATGCGGGACGATCGTGGATTACGTCGGCGTCTTCAAAAATTTGAACAAGGCATTGTCGATCTACGGTAGCCCGACTGGTAAATCCACCAGCAGCGGAACTGGTGACGATGGTGACGGAGAACGACCCGCGAATCCCAAAAGCGAACTGGTCGAACGATTGAGGGAAGCCATCGCCGAAGCGGCGGCCTTCTGTGCGGGCAAGGGATTCGAGCTTGCGAAGATTCCCGAAGCTCAAGGCTTTCAGCGTGTCGCCTTGCTGCAAGATGCGGTCGAGCGACTCATCGTCAACGACGAATCAAAGAAACAATTTCGAGCGTTGGCCTACGACGTCAGCCGCCTCTACAAGGCGATCCTGCCCGATGACGCGGCAGCAGCATTGGCCCCGCTGTGTGTCGCCATCGCGGCCATCGCGAGAGACGAAGCGCTGCAACCGCCGGAAGTCGATCTCTCCGGCGTGATCCAACAAGTCAACGACCTCTTGGACCGTTCCATCGCGGCCGAAGGCTACGTCATCGACATCGACCGAGCGAAACAACTGCTCGACCTCAGCAGCATCGACTTTGAGGCTCTCCGCAAGAAGTTTGAAAAAGGCCACAAGCGAACGGAAGCCGAGCATCTTCGCAACGCGATTGCCCGTCGCGTCGGCGGCATGATTGAATTGAACAAGACGCGGATCGACTATCTGCAACAGTTCCAAACGATGATCGACGAATACAACGCCGGCAGCATCAACGTCGATGAGTTCTTCCGCCGTCTCTGTACGTTCGCCCAAAAGCTCAACGACGAAGACAAACGAGGCTTGGCCGAAGGACTCTCCGAAGAAGAGTTGGCGATCTTCGATTTGCTCACCAAGCCCGACCCCAAGCTGTCGGCGAAGGAGACCATCCAAGTCAAAGCGACGGCTCGCAACCTGTTGGAAAAGCTCAAGGCCGACAAGCTGGTTCTCGATTGGAAGAAACGCCAGCAAACTCAAGCTGCCGTCCGTCTCTGCATCCAAGACGTTCTCGACAAGCTGCCGCCGACGTACTCCGACGACCAATACCACGCGAAATGCGAAGCGGTGTTCCAACACATCTTCGATTCGTACTCCGACGCCACGCGAAACATCTACTCGGCGGCGTAGCAACGCAGAAACGCAGCCGTGCGTCTTGGACATACCTGCCGCTGACGTTTGACGAACTCCCTGCCGCGGTCGATCGTGCCCGCGAACGGTTGAAGGACAACACGGAGTTCGTCGCTCGACAAGAGCGACTCGGCATCGAACGAGCGTTGGCCTACAAGCTGGCCGTCACGACCGGCCTGCGGCGCGGTGAACTCGCATCGTTGACCGTCGGACAACTCGACCTCGACGGAGACTTTCCGCATGTCCGGTTGAACGCGGCCGACGAAAAGAACCGCGAAGGCAATTCGATCCCGAAAGCAAAAAGGGGTCAGGACGTGTCAGGAACCTGTCTGACACTTGTTCGATTCGCCCACGCAGGGACGCATTCGCGATGTGTTTGAAGTTCCACTTCAGCAAGTAGTTTATTCCATTGACCGCGGAAATCGGGATGTGAAACGCATCGCGAGGTTCCGACGCTGGAACCGCGAGACCATCAATCAAGGCTTTGGCCAGCGCATCCACTTCGTCAGAGGCGTCGATGAGGTCAAGGTCTTTGACCACCTCAAGTCGCTCAGCCGCTGCCTCTGGGTCTCCGTCAGAACATTCATCGAGAACCAGTTGGGAAATAAAAACATTGTACTTTGAGGCTTCATCCCGACACCATTCTCGCGTCGCTTGCTGGCGAGCCGCAATCAACGGATCGCGGTGATGCGTCCCACAAGATGTCCAACGATCGTGGTTTCGAGGTAAACCGTCACCATGAATGCCAACTTTCAATTCCGTTTCTCCAAAACCTCGCCGAACTTACTTGTCCTCCGACGGAGTTCCCTCCCATCGCCCAGGGTTGTCCGCGAAGCGACCGCACCTGAGTCAGCCTGTCACTCGCCTGCTCGCCCCCGCGCGGCTGGTGGCTTTCGCAGACTGCGGTTCAAGTCCCTTTCGATCAATTTGTTTGGCAAGAATCTCCCGTCACGAGGCGCTTCGAGCGATTCCTGTACTTGGCTGTCAAATACGCGTTGATGGCACGGAGTTCGGGCATCTTGAGAGTTTCCAATTGCTCGAACGGCGTTGTCTCCAGTCCGAGCAACTCTTCGAGCAATTGAATTGGTCCGCCCACGAGTCCAAATTCATAGGCTTGCTTGTACGCCTCTTCGTAGGCGGCCGACGCATCTGCTCGGCGAGCTTGTTGGTCGCGCAAGCCTTTCTGTCGTTCCAACTCATAGGCACGTTCTCGCTCTTCGGGAGTGACCATGCGCCAGTCCTCATGCTTTGGGAAATACGTCGGTGTGCGAAACGTCACGAGCGCTTCGCAAACTTGGCCTGCAAGTCGGCTTCCATCTGAACCAATTCGTCAATCGGCCGAGCCTCCAACTGCTCGATGGGGGTTGGAGTTCGACCGAGAAACGATTCGAGCGATTGGATTCGCCCGTATAGAAAGCCTTCCGCGTGTCCTTCCGCGTGTCCTTCCGCGCGTCCTTCCGCGTGTCCTTCCTCGCGTCCTTCCTCGCGTGCATCGCGCCGGCCAGATCGTTCGTCAAGCAAATACTTCCGACGGTCACGGTAATGTTCACGTTCGGTTTCGTTGAGGCTGATCATGTGCAGTTCCTCGATGGCTTTGTGGATGGTTGGCAGAGTCAGGCACGGTGGGATTTGTTCGGGATCGATGTTGGCCGCGTTCCGTAGAAAGAATAACCATTGCTCCAAGGGAGTCGCCACGTTTTTGGGGTCGGCGGGGAATTTGGGGAGTTCCAGAACATGAATTTCGAGGTCGTGACACAATGCGAGCCCTTCCGCATCAGTCACTCGAAAGCGCGAATGCCAACTCGCGCGTCCGGAAAAAACTTCAAAGTCTGCGAAGCAGATCACGATGGTCGGCTTCAAATCGGCATACGAACTTCCCTTGTCCAATTGCTCGGAATACGAAACCGACCAGTAATACAGCAATCGCTGCGGCATCTGCTTGAACGACAGCAATTGCATATCGACGTTGAAGAGTTCGCCCGATTTTCGCCGAGCCTGGACATCCACGATCGAGAGCTTGTCGGTCGCGGAATCACGTTCGTTGAACGGGTTCACGATCTCCAATTCGCTGATCGCTTCAAATTCTGTCCCCGCCAGCACCGCTTCGAGAATCGACTCCAGGATGTCGATGTTTTCATTGCGACCATAGACTCGCTTGAACGCGTAATCAACTTTCGGGTCGATGTCGAGAATCATGCGAGCCTCGTGGTTTGTTTTCGGACATCCTCGTGGGCAGCGCCAACAATCACGCTGTCGTTACTTGATCGGTCAACGCACTGAGAGTCTTTTACTCAAGGCCGGGACATCAATAGTCCAAATTCTCGCCGAACAGTGAAATCTAAGTGACCCTGGCCGCTCAGACCGTGTACGCGACCTTATTGGAGACCTCGACGAGCTTGCTCTTCGTAAAATTTCCGGCCGGGTCTTTGGCGTAGCCTTCGTACTTGAACATTTGCAGCACAACTTCGTACTGGCCGGGAGTCGTGTCGGCGTGTTCGTAGCGGTTGTTCGCGCGAGCCGGCACGGTCGCGACGACTTGGCCGTTGCGGCGAATCTCCCACAACAACTGCGAACCCCAGTCGTTCGTCACGTCGCTCCGCAGCAGCGTGTGCCCTTCCAAACGAATCTCCGCCTGCGGCGTCCCTTCAAATTGCTGTTCCATGTGGTGTCTCTTTCACGGATTGGTGGATGGGAAAGTTTATGGTCAAGTAGTGCAATGACCGGCGCGCCACCAAGGCAAGCTCGGCGGGGTTGAGATTGGTCGCGGTGACAACATATCAATGCCGGCTGGTGTGACCAAGCACGAATCGTCTTTGGTCATTTATTCTTCGTGCGGGCGAGATTGAGAGATGTTTAACCGCAACGCCATCGGCGTGCGCGAGTCGTATCCACCGCGCCCACGCCGATGGCGTTGGGG
>JAYVSP010000914.1:0-5637 GCA_043775215.1 Planctomyces sp.
GTTCTGATCTTTCTCCGCTTTCGCGAGTGCGGCCAAGTCGGTGCCGAGGATGTATTCGCTGGCGATGTACGGCCGACCGTCCACCTCGCCGACTTCATAGGTGCCGACAATGTTTCGATGCTGGAGCTGCGCGGCCGATCGCGCTTCACGCGCAAACCGCTCAGCCAACTCCGCCGGCAATCTGCCTTTGGCAGACTGATGCGGACGCTTGATCGCCACGTCGCGATCCAACTGCGGATCGTAGGCCCAAAAGACTTCGCCATAGGCTCCGCTCCCCAGCCGCTTGAGCAGTTGGAAACGCCCGAAGGTTTCGATCACCGGCGGTCGCTGTGGCGCCGTGGGTGGCGTTATGACCGATGCGGGCTTCGGCTCTCTGGTCGCATCGGGACCATGATACAGCCACGTCTTCTCCAGTGAATTGAGACCGTCCGCTGGTTGCGCCTCGGTCAAGATCGCATGCGGATCACTACTGACACGACTGCCGCACTTTGGACAGGTCACATCGCTGCCCGCCGCGCCGTCAATCAGTTGAATGGCAACCTGGCAATGAGGACAGCGAATCTGCATGGTGCGTGTCACGCTAAGAATATGACGGCGGCTGTGCAATGCTGCGGACTTGGCTCACAAGTCTTTCTACTTGCCAAAGCAAAACAGCCACTCTTGCCGAGTGCCGCCGGAACGGGTGGCGGTGCGGATGAAGAGTTGGTTGCCCGCCACAGCCGGGCTGGGAAAGGCTTCGTCGCCGAGTTGGTTTTCGGCGACAAGTTCAAACTTTTCTGAGTTCGGTTTGAAGACGTACCAAGTCCCCGCCTCGTTGGCCCAATAGATGTGTCCACCAGTCAGCACCGGAGACGAACTCACCGGGCCGGAGAGACGTTGTCGCCACTTTTCTTTGCCATCGCTGCCGTCGGCCACGTCCCAGCAATACATCACGCCACCACCCGTGAGGGCGTAGACGTAGCCGTTGTGAGTCAGCATGGATTGCTCGTAGCACTTCTGCCCGTTCTTCCACAAGACTTTGCCGCTGCCATCGGCCTTAACGGCGATCGTTTCCGCTTTAGGATAACCGCCGCTGGCGATGACGATATCACCGTCCCAAACCATTGTGCCGCAGGTCGCGGCCGTCGTGCCGGGTGTGGTCCAGAGTTGCTTGCCGGTCGCGGGATCGTAGCTCGCGACTTGATCGGCTCCGCTGATGAGCAGTTGGTCTTTGCCGGCAACGTGCGCGACAACCGGCGTCGAGAAGGTGATGTTGTTCGGACGCGGCGTTTTCCAAAGTTGTTTGCCCGTCGCGCGGTCGAGTGCGGTGATTGAGCTTTTGCCATCAAACTCGGCGGCGATGATCACCGAGTTGCGATACAGCGTTGGCGACGGCGCGTAGCCGTACTCGTAGCGCTTCGGATTGAACGGGCCGACGACTTGCTGCCAGACCTGCTTGCCTTTCAGGTCGAGTGCCGTGCAGACGACGGTTTTGGCGTGGAAGAATGTGACGAACAGTCGCTCGCCATCACAGGCGACGGTCGGCGTCGCTTCGGTGTTTTTCGGATGATTCTTGGCCGGGAAGCCATCTTTACTCAGGTCGGTCTTCCAAAGTTGCTTGCCGTTCGAGCGATCGAAGGCCACGACCGAATGTTGCTTCTGGGATTCGTCAGCAGTTTCCAGCACGACCAAATTGCCCACAACGATCGGAGACGAATGACCGCGTCCCGGCACGGGCGTCTTCCAAGCGACATTCTTGTTGTCACCGAATTCGGTCGGCACGGACTGTCCTTCGGCCGCGACACCGTTTCGGGACGGGCCTCGCCAGTACGGCCAGTCCTTACTGGCCGAGAGCTTCGGAAAGTCGGCGATGCCGCGATCGGCCGCGAGTCCAAAATGATTCGCGACAACCGCCGCGACAGAGATCAAACCGAGAGATAAAAGCCGAACACGAAAGCTCGAAGCACGCATGTCGTTGGTTCCTTCAACGGAGGCAGGTGGAGATAACTCGCACAATCAGTCGGCATTTTCACGCGACCGATCGTCGGGGCGGGAGTATATTCCGCGACCGCCGATGCGTCTTGCGTCACGAGGACCAGTCGCCGTAGCTGAATTCGCCAGAATTCAGACCTTGGATGGTTAACGATCTGAAGTCTGGCGACTTCAGCTACGATCCAGCGCTGTGAAATTGGAGACCACATGAGATGCCTGATCTTCAGCAATTCACGACCGACATCGCCGCTCTTCCGACGGAAGCGTTTGAGTGGGGCACACTGACTTGGCTGTGCAACGCCAAGCTCTCGCCAGGTGCATTGCAGACCGTCGGCCTGTGTCACATTCATCCCGGCTGCGGTAACCCCGTGCATTACCACCCGAACTGCGAAGAAGTGCTCTACATGCTCGCCGGGGCAGGGCGGCACAGCTTTGATGGCGAGCCGATCGAGCTTCGCACCGGCATGACGATCCGCATTCCCAGCGGAGTGAAGCACAACCTCATGAACACCGGGGACGTGCCGATCACCTGCTTGATCGCGTTCAATTCCGGCAGCCGCGAGACAGTGTTTCTGACGTAGCTGAAGTCGCCAGAATTCAGACGATCTGAACTCTGGTGAGTAGCCACGCTCGCCAGAGCGTGGGCCGACGATTCAAAAAGGCCCACGCTCTGGCGAGGCGTGGCTACGGGTTGCGTCAGACAGACTACGATCGGCGAAGGCAAATCAGATGATCCAACGGTTTCGAGTGATCGGAGTGTTCCACGCGCTCATCATCGCTCAAGGCGTTTTGGCGATCTCCGCCGAGACAACAGAAGTCGTCGCGCCGCCTACCGAAATCGTGCGGAAAGAATTCAACCTGGCGCCGTTCTATGAGAAATGTTTGCTTGTCGGCGGACTGCCGATTGTCAGTTCCAGCAAGGTTCACGACGCGGCATTGTTCGAGGCGGCGGACATCGTGCGACAAATGCTCCGTGGACGAGACGACCTGTTGCGAGCGTTGGTTGGAAACAAAGTTCGCGTCGCGGTGATGTCAGCCAACGAATTCACCTGTGATATCCCCGAACACAACGATCTGACGCCGGCCAAATACTGGAATCGGCGTGCTCGCGGTTTGGGAGCAACGAAACAGCGTCCCGCCACCAGTTGTGGCGAGGAAAATCTGCTCGGCCTGCCCGGCGATCCGTATCACGACGAGAACATTCTGGTCCACGAGTTCGCGCATTCGATCCATCTGCTGGCACTGGCCGACGTCGATCCGACGTTCGACCGTCGCCTGCGCGCCGCTTTCCAGATCGCCAAGCAGTCCGGCCTGTGGCAAGGCAAGTACGCCGGGAGTTTCCACAGCGAATACTGGGCGGAGGGAGTCCAAACTTGGTTTGACTCCAACCGAGTCAACGACCACGACCACAATGACATCTGCAGCCGCGGCCAACTGCGCGAATACGATCCCAACCTTGCCATGCTGCTCGAAGAAGTCTTCGGCGACAACGACTGGAGCTATCTCGCTCCGCGGCTCCGCCCGCGAGCACCTCACTTGGTCGGTTGGAAGCCTCCATTCGACCTCCGCTTCGCATGGCCACCCGAACTCAAGGACGCGCTGAAAGTCAAACAGTAGAGCAAGCCGCTGCTTGCCCGGCTGGAACTTGGAAGCTTGTGGCTACGTGGCGTCCGGGATGTCATCACCGGAGTAGTGTTCGTAGAACAGTCGGCCGATTTCTTCGCTCAACCGCGTGAGATACTGCTGCTTAAAAGTGGCATACGCCACATCGGTGCAATCGCGAGCTTCCGCGAGCGGGAATTTCGACGTGATCTCTTTCGTGTAGATCTTCTCTCCTTCGCCATCCTCGCCGATCTCGAATACGCTGACCAAACCTTCGGCGCGACCGCGGTATAGGTTGTGGCTGTTTTCTTCCCAAAGATTGAAGCTTTCCAGATCGATGTAGACGACGTACTTCACATTCAAGGCTTTGCCGATTTCAGAGGGTTCGTCCCAGTCGGTATTCTCATCGAGCCATGCGCGCACTTGATCTGGGTTGACGACCTTCACCTTGTGCTGGACCAAGCGATAGGTGACATACTTGGATAATTCTGCATCGACCGCGGAGAAGTCATATTTCACTTCCAGCGGGGCATAACAGACCACCGCGACTGTGACATCCTTCGCGGTCATCGACTTTTTGACGTTGCGATCAAAGTCGGGCTCAATCGACGGCGGGCCACCAATCAGATAACCGAGAAAGAGCATTTCCTTCAAACAGCCCGCTTGCGTCAGCAGCAGCATGAGCAAGAATCCGACACTCGAAACTCGAAATCCGAAACGCGATGGCCGTCGTGAATGAGGCATGTTTGCGGACTGCGGAGGGTGGAGCGAAGTCATCTGTGTCCCGTTCGGATTTCGGATTTCGGATTTCGGATTTCCCACTTACATTTCATCCCCGATGCGATAGTCATAAAACCGGCTGCCCAGCCGATCTGACAAGTGGTCGAGAAACCGTTTTTGAAACATTTTGGGAGAGAGTTGATCGACGGGCACGGGACCGTGCAACGGATATTGGTTACGGAATGACGCTCCAAAAACTTGCAATACTTGCTTGTTCCCGGCGATCTCGCGGACCTCGTAAACCTGCATCTGCCCGACAGCATTTCCGTGATACAGGTTGGGACTGCTTTCGTCGTGAAAAGTGAAACTCTCCAAATCGATGACCGCAATGAAATCGACGGCGAATTTCTCGGCCAATTCCGATGGATGATCGAAGCGGCCGCCGTTGTTGTCGATCCATTTGGCGACATCATCCGGATCAACGACCTTCACACCTTGCAGTTTGAGACGCCGAGTGATCGCGTCGATTAAATCCACATCCAGCGACGGCATCTCGGCCTCGACCGCCTGCGGCGTCTGGGCCACGACCAGCAGAGTCTTTTCCCCCTTAGTCAGGTCAACGCCGGTTCGTGTGCGGAATTCCGAAGCCGTCTTCGGCTCGCCAAAGATCGCTTTTCCCGCCATAACGCCCAACGAACATCCCGAAATGGCGCTCCACGGTATCAGCAGTGCGATCAGCACCGCGCAATACCGCCACCAGGCCGACATCCATTTCGGACCGACGGTTCGTTTCATGACCGGCACTTGGAAGGAATGTTGAGAAAGGAGAATCGAGGGCGAGCACGGAAGAAGGGGCACCAGAAGAGGGCGGGTTGATAGTGGCTTTCGCCAACCGACACAAGAGAAAATAGTCGATGATCAGTCGAGCGGCAAATCGCGAAGTGACTTGGCCGTGAGCACGGCCGCAAAAAGTTTCTCAGCCCGCTCGACGGAGTTCACACGTTGAATCTTTCGCTTGAACTCGGCGGGCACTTGCGTGAACCGCTGCTCCATGAGCAGCAATAGCGATTCCAATTTGCCTTGCAGACGACCCTTCTCGATGCCCTTCTCGATGCCCTTCTCGATGCCCTTCTCGATACCCACTTTTTCGTAAACAGTGACCATGGTTCTGACCTCTTCGTATTCACGCTTTTCGTGGATCAACTCTTCAAACTGGACTTGTTCGTCATTTCGGAGCGGCATGTAGGTTTCCACAAAATCGACCAGCAAGCTACAGCGTGCGGGATCGACTCCCGCACGCAGGATCAGCCGCAAAAAGTCGGCCTTCAAGCGGACTCGTTCGCG
>JAYVSP010000915.1:0-2367 GCA_043775215.1 Planctomyces sp.
TTCGAGCAGTTGATGCGGGCCATCGCCAGTCATGTGGTCGGCAACCGTCCCAATCGCTACGAACCACGCGCCATCAAACGCCGCCCCAAACCGCATCCCTTTCTACAAATCACACGCGCTATGGCGCGCAAACGATTGCCACATAAGACTTACGACTAAACTACACGCCATTCGTTCCTGACACCTTTTCCTGCTCACCTTTTCCTGCTTTTCCTGCCCCCCGCGACTGCCTTGGTCGCTCTGTTTCTGCGAGGCAAATGAAACTTCTCCGCGATCTGCCGCGCGTGGCGACGAATCGCAGAATTGACGCGCCCGAGAAAAGTCTCGTAGTGTGGGCTTTAGCCCACGAGTTCCGAGAAGTCCGATCCTCTCGTGGGCTAAAGCCCACGCTACGAGACTTTTGTCGGGCGCATCAGAATTGAATTCTTTAGTTGCCAAGTCCACACTGAGCCTACTTTGACGGCAACCTTGAAGGCTGCGACCATGAACGGTTTCAAATTCAGATGATGCTTCAGTCTGCCGGAACCGAGTTCGGTCAATTGCCCACGTCGGGGATTCACATTGATCGAGTTGCTTGAGGGCCATTTGAAATGAAGTTGCGACGCGGCTGGAGAATTACGGGACAGAAAGCATTTATTCGCTTGCTCAGAAAAGAGAGTGCTGATTAGTATCTCCTACTTTGGTGGCGTTCCACATGGCTTGGAAGTCGACCTGGTTGGAACCGTTCGACTCGCTCAGGAAGAGCTGACCCGCTCCGAGGTTTTGAACGATTTGGTCGCCGAACTCGTAAGAGTTTGGTTTTCCCGCAATTCCGAAGTCTCACGACTTCTCCCGCCAGCAACTTTCGTTCGAGTACTGTTGAACGATTGGCGAAGATTTTGACATACCGCTGACTCATCATTAGCTGCTTTCAGGACACCGAAGTTCTCCGAGGAGACACCGTTCATGCTGCTTGTTCGCTGGCTGACGAATTTGGCGAATCATATCCAAAAATCAAAACAGCAAACTGTCTCGCGTCCATGTCGAGGGGTTTCACGAGGCACGTCGCTGACCTCTTCGGTGTGGTCCCGAATGGTGGGCGAGAACGCCGAGTGCTTGGAGGAGCGCTGCGTGCTGACCGAGTTGCTGACCGGTGTGGGGGCGATCGGCGATAGTCTGACGAACGAATATCAGTTCGTGACGTCTCGTTACATGGCGCGGAACTGGGTTGAACAACTCGCCACCAGCCGCAAAATCAACTTTGGGGCGTTCAATTTCAATTGGGACAGTGTTCGTGGCGACGGCTACGAATACAACTGGGCGCGTGGTGCCGCGTCGAGTGCCGGTGCCATTTCGCTGGGACAACACACCAGTCTGGCCGCTCAAGTCGCCAGCGGTGCGGTGACGGTCGCGTACGTTGGGATCGGCACGGCGGACTTGGGGGCGAATTATGCCGCGATTTACGATGGTACTTTGGCGGGCGATGCGCTGACCGCATTCGCCGACGGCATCGTGGCAAATATCACCACGATCGTCGATACCGTCGCTAATGCCGGTGACGTAAAACTCGTGATCGGAAACGTGGGTGACTTTGGCGTCACGCCCTTCATACGCGACCAAGCCCGTTTCGCAACCGTCGAATATCGACAACGGGTCACAGATGCCGTGGCCATGATTGACCAAAAGATCGAAACGTTCGCCAGCTCGCGCGGCATTCCTGTCCTGGATGTTTTCGGATGGGGCAATCTCGGGTCGGGCAACGCGCCGCTGGTCATCGGTGGTGTCACGATTAACCCAACGGATACGGTGGGACCGAACGGCGAGCTGGTCGTCGCCACGGATTTCTTTGCAGACAGCCAGCATCCGGGAACGGTAGCTCAGAGCCTGTTCGCCAACATGTTCATTCAAGCCATCGACGGAGCCTATGGTGCCCATGTCGCTCCATTGAGCGAACAGGAAATCCTCACAAACGTGGACCTGACTTCTCCGATCCAAGGACCAACGCACTTCGACGTGAGTGGTTTGGTCAATACAAACCGCCACACTCTCTTGGTGGACAGTTTGGGAGATGTCGTCGATGGGGACTTTTCAGCCGGCCACTTGAGTCTGCGTGAAGCGATCCAGTTGGCGAACACCACTTTCTCCGGAACGGATGAGATTCAGTTTTCACCGATCCTGTTCGGAGCGGGTGGGAATACACCCGCCACGATTCGGTTGAACGGAACCGAGTTGTTGATCACGTCCGACCTGACGATCACGGGACCGGGGGCCGAGTTGTTGACCATCAGCGGCGACAGCGACAACGACGGATATGGCAACTCGCGGATTTTTGAAGTCTTCGAGACGGTGCTGCTCTCTGGCCTGACGCTCACACGGGGAGAAGGCGGA
>JAYVSP010000916.1:0-5967 GCA_043775215.1 Planctomyces sp.
GCGCGGGTCTCCTGATCTCGCCGATACGCCCGACCGAAGGTCTGCTCTTCCCTCGTCGACATTGTTAATGAGCAGCCGCTTCTCTCCATCCTCACAAGGTACACCTCGATGAACCTCTTTGAGTCTTCTTACGAAGCCCTGCGCCGCGAAGTGTCTCGCCGTTCGTTTCTGACTCGCACGACCAGCGGCATGGGGGCGCTGGCGCTTGCGTCGTTGCTCGATCCCAAGATGTTGAGGGCCGCCGAGGCCGTGTCCACTTCACCGGCGAACACTCGCTGGCCAGGAGTCGTTACGCCGTTGCATCGGCCGGCGAAGGCGAAGCGGGTGATTCATCTCTGCATGGCGGGGGGGCCGAGTCATCTCGAAACGCTCGACTACAAGCCGGAACTGGCCAAGCAGGACGGGCAGCCGATGCCCGAGTCGATCACGCAGGGGCAGCCGATCGCGCAGCTTCAGGGGCAGAAATTGAAGTGCCTCGGCCCGCAGCACAAGTTCGCCAAGTTCGGTCAGTCGGGACAGGAGATCTGTGACCAGTTCCCCAAGCTCGGCGGAGTGGCCGACGAACTGTGCATCATCCGGTCGCTCGTCACCGAGGCGATCAATCACGATCCGGCGCACACGTTCATGAACACGGGGACGACGATCTCGGGCCGGCCGAGCATGGGATCGTGGGCGTGGTATGGACTGGGGGCCGACTGCGATGACCTGCCGGGGTTTGTGGTCCTCACCTCAACCGGCAAGAGCGGGCAGCAGCAGCCGATCGCGTCGCGGCAGTGGCACAGCGGGTTCCTGCCGAGTCGCTTTCAGGGAGTGCGGTTCAACTCGAAGGGAGATGCCGTCTACTACATCAACAACCCGGCGGGAGTGACTCGCGATCAGCAGGGCGATGTCGTCGATGCGACCAACCAACTCAACCGCCTGCTCGACGCGAGCATCGACGATCCCGAGATCGCCACGCGGATCAACCAGTACGAGATGGCGTTCCAAATGCAGGCCAGCGTCCCCGACCTGATGGACCTGTCGCAGGAACCGAAGCACATCATGGAGCAGTACGGCTGCACGGGCCTCGACGGTTCGCTCAACGCGAACTGTTTACTCGCGAGACGCCTCGCCGAGCATGGCGTGCGGTTCATCCAACTCTATCACCGCGACTGGGACCATCACGGCGGAGTGCGAGACGGCATCGCGGGGATCGCGAAGGAAGTCGATCAACCGTGCGCGGCCCTGATCGCGGACCTCAAGCAGCGCGGGATGCTGGATGAAACGCTCGTCGTCTGGGGGGGCGAGTTCGGTCGCACCCCGATGGCCCAAGGCAACGGCCGCGATCACCACATCAAGGGCTTTTCGATCTGGATGGCGGGCGGCGGCATCAAGGGCGGCATCAGCCACGGCCAAACCGACGACTTCGGCTACAACGCCGTCGACGATATCGTGCATGTGAACGATCTCCACGCGACGATCCTGAATCAACTCGGCATCGACCACAAACGCCTCACCTACAAATTCCAAGGCCGAGACTTCCGCCTGACCGACGTGAGCGGGAATGTAATTGAGAAGTTACTGGTGTGACGTTCGTTGCTAACGCTGTCAGAGTACGCGATGCCGCCGTTGGGCCTTGAATCAAACTGAAGAGATGAAACATGAGCCAAGCCCCCTTATTGGATACGAGTACAGTCGATCTCAACACACTCTTCTCGAATGGGAAGCGATACCGTGTTCCGGATTTCCAACGTGACTATTCGTGGAGCGAAGAGGAGTGGGAAGATCTATGGAGCGACATCGTCGAGATCGGAGCGGGATCGCAGCCACACTACATGGGGGCAATCGTACTGCAAGAGTCTGACAACGGGTTGATTGTGATAGACGGTCAGCAGCGACTGGCAACGCTCAGTATTGTGGTCCTCGCGGTACTCGCCAAATTGCAGGAACTGATAGCAGGTGGAGTTGAATCGGCTGCCAATGAGGAACGACTTAATTTGCTGCGGCAGCAATTCATCGGGGGCAAGCATCCCGCATCGCTCCGGATGTACAGCAAGCTGTCGCTCAACCGAAACGATGACGGTTTCTACCAGCAGTTTCTCATCCAGTTTCGAACACCATTGAATCCTCGAAAGCTGCGAGATTCCGAGGGAAAGCTGTGGTCCGCGTATCGTTTCTTTTTCGACCGAATCAGTGGCCATTACGCGACCACCCTGACCGGATCGCGGCTGGCGGAATTCTTGGAGATGATCGCCACGAAGCTGCTGTTTATTCAGATCAAAGTTGTGGACGACCTGAGTGCGTACACGGTGTTTGAGACACTGAATGCGCGTGGTTTGGAGCTGACCGCAACGGACCTGTTGAAGAACTTCCTGTTTTCCAAAGCGGCGGCGAGCGAAACCGACCTCGCGCATGTTCGCGATCAATGGAAGCGGATTACCGAGACCGTGCGAATGCGCGAGTTCCCGACGTTCCTCCGACACTTCATCAATTCGCGGCAAAGTTATGTGCGTCGCGAGCGTCTCTTCAAGATTCTGAAGGCTGACGTTGTAGGCCGTGAAGACGTGTTTCGATTATTGGATGAGCTCGAATCGGCGGCCTACTGGTTCGCGGCAATGGACGACTGCAATGACGATTTGTGGAAGGACTATGAGGGCTGTAAGCAAATCATTCGTGTCCTCAACTTGTTCGCGGTGACACAGTACAAGTCGCTGATTCTGGCCTGCGCCGCAATGTCGTTTCCAGTGGGAGAAATCAGGCGTGTGCTGCAAACGTGTCTGGTGATCTCACTCCGTTACAACATGATCTGTCAGAAAAACCCGAGCCGGCTCGAAGAAGCCTACAACGTTGTTGCTGTTGGAATTCGGAAGGGCAACATCACAACGGCCAAGCAAGTCGCGGATGGTCTCGGGCCGATCTATGTGTCCGATGAGGAATTCAAGAATGCCTTTGAGACATCGATCATCTCAACGCGATCAAAAGGCAAACTCGTGAGCTACATCTTGTGCAAGCTCGAACAGCATCTGTCGCAGGCCGACCTCGATTTTGAAAACAGCGCCGCGACGATCGAACACATACTGCCAGAGAATCCGAGCTCTGCTTGGGAGGCAAACTTTGAGGAGGAGAATCGAGAGCGGTTTACCTACCGACTCGGCAATTACACACTTTTGGAAAGAACCCCAAACCGAACTGTTGGCAACTCTGATTTTCTCGTCAAACGAGCGGCATACGAACAGAGCCAGTATCGGATCACAAAGGAGATAGTTGGTGACGAATGGACTCCCGACAGCGTGAGCCGCCGCCAAGCCACGATGGCAAAGTGGGCCACATCTGTTTGGAGGTTGGAATAGCGGTTAGGACCGGCCTGTCGAGATTTGGTGAGCCTTGATTTCACCGACATCAAAGACACCGTCGGCGAATAAACCGTAGGGTGGGCAGTGCCCATCAATCATCGTAAGTTTGATCCACAAACGTGGTGGGCAGTGCCCACCCTACGGAACTGCACCTGCGATGATCGAGTCTTGAAGAAATCACGGCAGCAGACAGACCTGTCCATGAAAGTTGTTTCTCCCTTGGAACTAGCCAACGAGGTGCCTCAATGACGACCGCAACCGCTTCTGTTGCCGAAATCACCACGGCGGCGATCACCCTGCTTTGTCGAGAAATCGGCCCAGTCAACACGGCCCGTTTTCTCGGTCAGTTCACTTCGGGATTCGGGAACTACACCGACGAACGAGACGAGATCCTCGGCGATGCGACCGTGGATCAATTGATCGCCGAAATCAAGCAGAGACGCGACAAAGATCTCCCAAAAGCTAGCTCGATACGCGACCCACAATCGTAGGGTGAGCACCCGCTCGGCATCGACCACAAACGCCTCACCTACAAATTCCAAGGCCGAGACTTCCGCCTGACCGACGTCAGCGGGAACGTGATCGAAAAGATTCTGACGTAGGATGTGCAGTGCCCACCTACCGGACTGAGTGGCTGCGGTAACACGAATGCGGCCAATTGGCACTCGGCACCCCGGTGCATTCGTAGTGACAATCGTTACAGGAGTCATTCAAAGTGGATGTGTACTTCTCCGACATCTTCTCAATCGACGAGGATGTCGTGCATGCTCATGGTGCATTCAACGTCTCGTTGATTAATGATCTTCCGTTGTTCGTCGACCCGTTTCTTCTGTTCAATAGCAATGAAGACACCTACCGCCAGTTACATTTCGACATTATTCGGTACGTGTCCTTCTTGCGCGACCGAACTGTGGATTCCGGTTCGAATGGCATAGACAAGGGGCTTGTGAAAGCGTGGTTTTACTTTCCGGAAGAAAAGCAGACTTGGTTGGGTTACAGCCTGCATGGCAATAGCGGACGCGGATTGGCCAAAAAGTTCGCTCGCGCACTTGTGACTAACCTCGGTACCGTGTTTTGCGGGTTTGGGAACGAGACCATTTCTAAAAGCAGTCACCTTGAAAAACTCTCGTTGATCGACGGTGGACTCGGCCGAGACATGATCAGTGACTTCACAACCAACTTGATCAAACGTTTTCTGTGCGGCTACACGCAAGAATTTGCATTGAGGCATCTTGGTTCCAGCCAGCGGCAATTGGTGTCAGTCAAAAAGGTGTGGTTCAATTACGAAACTCGTACATGGGCGGACCAGCAATTCACGTTGCCGTACCACGACAGTGATTACGTTCTGCTCACGCCACGTAACATCTTGACGAAGGACGAAACATGGATAAATCGCCCTGAACTGCTTCATCGAATGGAGCATTTCGCGAGCGTCGTTTCCAACGATCAATTACGTGGGCAACTGAGCCAGTATTTATTGAGGGAACTGGCCAAGAAGAAGACCGAAGAGGAACGAACAGCCGTAAAGTCTGCAGCCATTCTGCAGTTTCCAGAGATTCTCGATTACTACATCAAGACCAAAGAAGATCGCGGAGGAGAGGCGGAATCGGTCAGTCAACAAAAGGTTCAAGAGACATACGATCGCTATGTCGAGCAGGTTCGGCAATTCGTAACGAACGTGTTGCAGCCCGCTGGCTTCTACAAGAGCGGTGACACGAGTCAGGAGCAAACTGCTTACCGAATCCAAGTTCTGAAACAAGCATGCGAAGTAGGTCAAGCGACCAGCTTATTGTGCGAGTCTGGCCAGCCCATTACGAATCAAAATGAGCTGGCACTGATCATGCGTTTGATCTGGGCAGCAAGGTTCCATGGAAATCCCCAAAGCAACGAAGGGGGTGACACTTCAGACGATGATGTTTGTTTCAAACTCGCGTCGAACCGACGCCTTGCTGAATCAGTGTCGAAGGCACTGGCGAAGGGGCACAGTGAGGATGGCAAAGCGCAAACCTTTGTTGTCTTTGTTCTCTCCGAGGCAGATTCGGAGAGAATCGCCAAAGGTCACAAGTCCGGAGAACTTCCGCGATCAGATCGGGTCGTCTACATCGACGTTCCGACGACGACAACGCAAGTGGCTTCCGACTTGCCTGTGTTGAAACGATTCCGCATTGCCCTTTCATTTCCCGGCGAGCATCGTGATTTCGTTCGCCAAGTTGCCGAGCGTTTGGGAGCGGAATGTGGACGAAATCGGATACTTTACGATGAGTGGTACGAAGCTGAGTTTGCACGAGTGAACCTCGATACCTATTTGCAAAACCTCTATCACAAAGAGTCAGAGTTGATCGTGGTCTTCCTCTGTGCGGACTACGAAAAAAAGGAATGGTGTGGCTTGGAGTGGCGTGCAATTCGCGACCTGATCAAGCAACGACGGGACGACGATGTCATGCCGCTCCGGTTCGACAACACACAGATTCCGGGATTGTTTTCGACTGATGGTTACATCTGGATTGGTGATCGACCACCAGAGAAGATTGCGGAAATTGTTCTCCAGCGGGGTCGGCTTAATGGCGTCGAGTCCAACTAGGGAGCGAGAAGCAATCAGGGGTCG
Source organism: Planctomyces sp. (assembly GCA_043775215.1). Lineage (GTDB taxonomy): Bacteria > Planctomycetota > Planctomycetia > Planctomycetales > Planctomycetaceae > SXKJ01. The sequence goes on from JAYVSP010000916.1 coordinate 5,938, forward strand.
GGTGTGCGAATTTCAGATTTGGCCGGTGGG
>JAYVSP010000917.1:0-3405 GCA_043775215.1 Planctomyces sp.
TCTTCCGGTGTTCCGGGGAGGCAAGTTTCAAAGCCACGGATGAAACACGGATTGAACACGGATCAGGACGGCGAACAAGGCAAAGAAGAATAGAGTGAGATAACGGAACGAGGGTGCGTAACGGTTTCTAACCTCTGGCTTGGTCCCTGCTTTTATCCGTGGCAAAAACGGTAGTCCGGCATTCCCGTCCGCCACTTCTTCTTGTTTTCCAATTCCCTGCCTCCTGTCCTGATCCGTGTTCAATCCATGTTTCATCTGTGGCAAAACAAAATCCGCGACGTGACCTCCCTGGATTACCGAATGAGCCAAAACCAAATACCCGACCCCTTGTGCGCGAAAACTTGATCCAACAGCAACAACTTTCCGAAGCAGAGGTGTCTAACCCCCTCCCCGGAGTAGCGGAACAAGGGGACGAGAGCACGAAACGGCGCCGGTGTGCTACTTGACTCGCACCAGCTTCATGATGCGGCCCGAGATGTTCCAATCCTGCACGTACAGGTTGCCATCCTTGTCCCAATAGGAACCGTGGGTACCGTTGAAGATGCCCTCAATCCATTTGTCCTGCGGGACATTGTGATTCACTCGCGTCGCCGGGTCGGCGTTGTGGCCGAGCACTGCCATGATAGTATTGCTCTTATCGAGGATCACCACTCGCCCGTGCAAATCAGGCACAGAAACATAGTCGCCTTGAACGGCGGCCGAGGTCGGCATTCCCAGTCCGGTGACAACCTCGTCGATGTAATTGCCGTCGAGATCATAATGCAGCAGGCGGCCCTTCGGCGTGTGATTGCGGTCGCAAATCAGCAGGCGAGGCGGGTCGTAGCGCGTGTCCAAAGTCATGCCGTGCGCGGTGTTGAATTCTTTGAGGCCGTTCCCTTTCACTCCGAAGTGCATTAGGTACTTCCCCGTTTTGTCGAACTTGAAGATGTGATTGCTTGCGTAACCGTCGGCCAGAATGATGTCTCCATTCGGAGCGACCGTGATTGCCGTGGGACTCCACTTGGTCAGCTTCAATCCGGATTCCTCGGGAATGCCCAACTTCAGCACAATGTCCCCGGTTTCGGCGTGGAGCTTGATCCCTTCGCCGGCGACGTTGCGAGCACCGTAAATGAATTCGTCATTCCCTTCGGCGCGAATCTCCAGGTCATGGATGTTCGAGTATTTGTCGCCCAGGAATCTGCGAATCACTTTGCCTTCTGGCGAGAAGACGAAGACTCCCAGACTCGAACTGGTGTAGACGCTCCCCGCCTTGTCGACCACAACTCCGCCGTGAGTCGATCCTAGGACCGACTTCCCATCCTCTCCGAGTCCCCAACCCGGAACCGTATCAAAAGTCATTATCCCACAGCCCATCCGTACCGGCTGAACCCTCTCCGACGCGAAAACCGGCAAGGCGAGACCGAACACGACGGCGATCGAAAGCAAACAGCGCTTCATAATTGAATTCCTGTTAGGACCGGCGCATCAATAACTGTCGTAGCCGAAGTCGCCAGACTTCGGATCTGAACTCTGGCGAGTTCAGCGACATCGGACAATTATTGATGCGCCGGTCCTTAGTGACGTTGCAAGACCCACAAGACGCCGCAGTATCTAGTTCCGAAACTCACATTTCAACCAGCGCTGGGTTGTTGATCAGGGCTGGTGCCTGCATGGAAAAAGGGGGTGGAAAATTCGCAACGACGCTTTCAGCCCTATCCAGCCAGGGTCGGTGGCTCGCGGGCTTTTGCACGACGCTTGCCTGACTCGTAGTGCAAAGGCCCCATTCCACCGAGACAAGCTCGGTGTTTGTGGGCTTTGCTTGATTGAGGACTAAATCCCAGGAGCTGTCTCATGACTTCACGACTCAATCGACGAGACCTCAATCAAGACAGCGGTTGGCACGTTGGCTGCCGGGACCGTTGCCGTTGGGACGGCGACGAGCATCGCCGCGGATCGACCGGTCGAACCGGATTTCAAGATTCGCAACGGTCGCATTCGGCAATCGGTGATGGGCTGGTGCTTCAATCCGATGCCCGCCGAAGAATTGGCTAGGCATTGCCGCGAGATCGGATTGGAGGCGATCGAAGGGATCGGCGCGGAGCACTATCCGGCCGTGCGAAAGTTGGGTTTGAAAATTTCGCTGGTCAGCAGTCACGGGTTCGCTCGCGGCCCGTTCAACCGCGACAACCACGAATTTTGCCTGACGAAACTGCGAGCCAGCATCGACCTGGCCGTCGAGCATCAGTGCGAGAACGTCATCACATTCACCGGCATGCGTGAGAAAGGCATCTCCGACGAACAGGGAGCGAAGAACTGCGTCGAGTGCTGGAAGCAGGCCGTCGCCTACGCCGAGGAAAAGAAGATCAACCTCTGCCTGGAGCATCTCAACTCGCGCGACAGCAGCCATCCGATGAAAGGCCATCCCGGCTACTTCGGCGACGACGTGGACTTCTGCGTCGAGCTGATTCGCCGAGTGGACTCGCCGCGCATGAAGCTGCTGTTCGACATCTACCATGTGCAGATCATGAACGGCGACGTGATTCGCCGCATCGGCCAATACAAAGACGTGATCGCTCACTACCACACCGCCGGCAACCCCGGCCGAGCCGAACTCGACGCCACGCAAGAGATCAACTACCCCGCCGTGATCTTCGGGCAATCAATTGATTGGGGCTCCAAACTCGTCCCTGTCGAGTTACATGTGGAGTTGTCTTCCATCGCAGCTCAATTCTGCTTTTATTGGTGATCTTCGAAGCTCACCCTTCCCCTCACATTTTGTCCCTCTAAGTGCAGCTAAGGATGGCACGTTTTCCGCCCAATGCGCACCGTGGTCACATTCAAGACACAAGCATTGATTGATGTTGTCAAAATTCTAAATGACACAAATCGCACGAAAGAGCGACAGCAAGCCCACTTTTACATAGAGTCGCTGTGTCGCGCTCATCTCCCGTTTTTGAATGTGCTAATCAATGGCTACCGCGCTGCGGCCACTGATGCTTTTGCTTTCGAGGTAAGCGAATGGGACGTTCCCATCTGGTTTTTTTCGATTGATGGCGACCACGAAGTCATTCACTTGGTGCCGTATGCAACCTTGAATGGATTCCCCGCTATCCGTGATGGAATGGGCAATGATGCGAAGTTAATCGAAGCAAACTTCGCAAAGCCCGACGAGGTCCAATTGGCAGTGAATGAATCGCGGCTTCCTGGCGAGCTTGATTTGTTCGATGCATGGAACTTGTACTATCGCGGACGTTTTGCAGAGTGCATTCGGGCGCTAGTCACATCAATTGAAGTGATGCTTGAGGATCGGCTAGAGGCCACGCTCGCAGGTAGCCGTCCATTGTGGGAAAACTGGTGGTGCGTTGGAAAGCGAGTTGTTCTAGAAATCCGCGATGAGTGCGGAGCTTGAACAGGGTGTCGATCGGG
>JAYVSP010000918.1:0-11149 GCA_043775215.1 Planctomyces sp.
AAAGTTATGTAGCCACGTTCGCCAGAACGTGGGTTTTTCGGCCATTCGCCCACGCTCTGGCGAGCGTGGCTACCCAGAGATCAATGCGGGGCCACTTAGTGCAACAACGCGCTCTTGGCGAGATTCGCAGCCAACTGATCGGCCGTTTTGTCCGCGTCGCTCTTGGCCGGCATGACGACCGCTTTTTCGGCGGGCTTCTTGGCCGGGGCATCGAACACCGAATCGGCGAGAGCAGAGGCTGCCGGAGCCGCCGCCGCAAAATTGACTTTGGGAATTTGGATCGGCGTCGTGCTGACGTTGCCGCCCACTTGCAGTCGACCGTTGAACGTCGAACCGGATTCCACGTTCAAATCCTTGGTGATGACATCACCCAGAATCGTGCCGCTGGAATTGATCACCAGCAGGCCCAACGCCTTCACCGTTCCTTGGACGCGGCCGGCGATCTCGGCGTGCTGAGCGAGGATGTTGCCCTCGATGACTGCATTGGCACCCACCAGTAACCTGGTCTTGGTGGTGACATCCCCTTTAACCACTCCTTCGATTTGCAGATCTCCTTCGGCGTGGACATTCCCTTCGATGATCGTCCCTCGGCCGATCGAGTTTTGCAGTCCCTCACCAGCATCGGCCTGCTGTTCTTGTTTGATCGTGGTCTGAAGTGTGTCGATTTTCGCGGAGACAGCCGCCATCGTATTCCTCCCGGTATTCACTGAGGTGGTTGTGGGTGTGGATTTCGTCTTCGGACCGAACATGGTGCTCCCCTTTTTTGTTGGCAGTGAAAGTGTTGATCAAGGCTCGAATTGAGATGCCGCCAACCGGCCGTTCCAACGAACCGAGTGCTCACAAGGGAAGTTTTTTGCAAATCCCATTCGTGGTCACGCCATTTTGAGGCGATGTTTCCTCTGGCGAGGAAAGCCACAACGGACATACCGGTCGTAGCGATTGTGCGGCCGCAAAATGGGCTCAATCGGCAAAGCGCATCACTTTTGAACACGACGTTTCGCTCGCGAAGCGCCACTGACAAACGCTCGTGATGCTTTCGTGGCGACGCCCGAAGGCAACGTGTGTTCTGCAACGCCAACGCATCCGCAGAATCGTCACAATGAAGAAATGCCCCCAACCGACCCTGCGTCGGTGGAAACATGCCTTGTGGCTACTGGGCTTCTTGACGAGTTCGGTAGCTATAAGACAGCAAGCCATCTGCGCGGGGGGGACATGATTCTTCACACGAAAAAATCAAGCGGCACGGCGAATCAACGGTTCGTCCACCGAGGCGATTGGCAAACTCAGCAACAGTTCGATTGTCCTTGCTGTCGCACCTTGCTGCGTCGAGACAAAACTCTTCGCGCGAATTCCGAGTTCGGTGGCTGAGTCCGGATCATCCAGAAAGGCTTTCACGGTGGCCGTCAGTTCCGCAGACGATGGCACGACGCACGCGGCTTGTCGCGTGACAAGCTGCTCGACAATGTCGCGGAAGTTCCAAGTATTCGGCCCGAACAAGACCGCCGCTCCATAGGCAGCAGGTTCGAGCATGTTTTGTCCGCCGCGCTGGGTCAGGCTACCACCGACAAATGCGATGTCCGCGAGTCCCCAGCAAGCCCCGAGTTCACCCAACGTGTCTAGTAACAGCACACTAGCCCGACGCGCAAGCGAGGGAACGTCGTCGTCCGTCCCTCGCTTGCGCGTCGGGCTAGTGTCGTTCGCGATGTCCGATCGCCGGAGCAACGGCAGCCCGCGCGAAGCAATCAATCGCGCGACTTCCTCGAATCGTTCTTGATGCCGAGGAACCAAGATCAGCCGCAAGTCAGGGAACTCACACCTCAACGCTTGCCAGGTGTCGAGAGCGAATGATTCCTCCGGAGCTTGTGTGCTCCCAGCGATGAAGACACGTTGACCGGGCTGTAAATCGAAGAACAGCCGCAGCTCGCGAGTTTTCGCGTTGTCTCGATCCAATTGCACGCCGTCGAATTTGATCGAACCGGTGACGTGCAGTCGCTCGCGCGGCGCACCCAAGTCGAGCAATCGCTCGGCGTACTCGTCGTTCTGCACCGCGAGCAATGAGAACCGCTGCAACAGGCGGCGCAACAAAGGCCGAATGCGGCGATAGCCTCGAAAACTTTTCACGCTGACTCGGCCGTTGATCAGAGCCAACGGAACGCCCATTCGATGTGCGGCCAACACGAAGTTCGGCCAAAGTTCCAACTCGACCAACACAATCGCCGAGGGCCGAATACGCTGAATCGCTCGCTGGACGCTCCAGGAAAAATCGAGCGGGAAGTAACAGACCGTGTGTTGAGCGAATTCTTTTTTTGCAACATCCAGCCCCGTGCGAGTCGTCGTCGTGATCACGAATTCCCAAGCCGGCCGAGCCGCGACCAACTGGCGCATCACCGAGCGAAGCTGCAACACCTCACCGACGCTGACCGCGTGCAACCACACACAGGGACGCGATGAAGTTCGTTCCGGCAGGCGGCCCCAGAACTTCTCGGTCCAGCCGTCGCGATATTTGCCCAGCACCCAACGCCGATACAGCAGCACCGGCGACACGGCCAGCAACAGCGTGAGGTACGCAAGGTTCAAGAGCCAGGGCATCCATTCCCCTCCCGATTCATACAGAGCAGTTTTGTCAGACTGATTTCAACGCAAAGACGCAAAGCCGCGAAGGATGAATGGGAAAGTTGAAGTCGATGCGTCGCGAACCAATTTCTTTGTGATCCTTTGCCACTTTGCGTCTTTGCGTTGAAAAACCGCCTCTATTCATTCACTCCGCAGCACTTCTTGTATTTCTTGCCGCTGCCGCAGGGGCACGGATCATTGCGGCGGACTTGCGGGGCGAAATTACGGATCGGTTTGACTGGCTGCGGAGGCTCCTTCGAGCTTTGCGGCATTTCGCGGTCTCCGGGATCGAACTGCTGCTGCGGTTCGGCGGGCGGTGCTTCGTGGAACTCATCGTGAGTCGCGGAGGTCACTTCCCACAGCGAGCCGACAAAGTCCGGGCTCTCACGTTCCAAACGGAAGATGGCCGACGTGACTTGCAAGCCGACCCGTTTCCACATTTCCAGAAAGGCTTTCATGCCTTCGCGCCGGTATTCAGTCTTCGGATCTTTCTGAGCATAACTGACCAATCCGATGCCCGAGCGGACATGATCCATGTAATACAGATGGTCCTTCCATGCCGTGTCGAGCACTTCCAGAATCAGCGACCGTTCCGAGTGGCTCATTTCCGGGCGGAAGCGAGCATCGAAAGCAGACAGCACCATTTGTTCGACTTGTTCACGGTTCTGCCGGCGAAGTTGTTCCGGCTGCCAATCGACCTGCAAGACTTCATTGGCCCAATTGACCAGAGACGCCAAACCATCCGCGTTCGGGAGCACGGCGATATTGCGATCGTCGGGACTCGTCGCCGGAAATGTTTGGTCGAGCAATTCTTTCAACCGCTGCGGCAACTTACCGTCGCCGAAGAACTCGGCGCTCACTTGGACCAGGCGATTGGCCAAGTCTTCGATGGTCTTGCCGTTGAATTCTTCCAGTTGCAAGTTCGCGCGGAAGCGGCGGTTCGCCCAGGCGATCGCGTTTTCAAACACTGCGGAGATGTCTTTGTTCGCATCGGCACGATTGAGGAAATTCGTCAACGCGACCTCGACGGGGAAGCGGACCTCCTTGTCTTGATAGTGCTTGTCGATCTTATCCTTGAGGATCGCCGCGAGTTTTTCCGAATCGCGTGAATCGAGTTCTTTTCCTTCAACGGGCAGGTTGAATTGCTGGCCAACCCACGAGGCGAGCGAATGCTGGCCAAACAGCGGATCGAGAAACAAATCGAGTTGCTGGAGGTCAAACTTGTCGATCGCGGCCATCGCGTGCGGCCGGATCGCGTCGAACAGCGCATCGCGGCCGAGCTTCCGCAACTCATAGTCGGTCAACGAACAGCCGAAGAGTTGATTGGCCCAACGCGTCAATGCCTGCCAATTCCAGTTTGACTGCTCGTCCGATGTCGGCAGGTTTTCTTCGATCTCTTCGAGGATCAGGTCTTCGTATTGCCGGCTGGCTTCATCCTGGAGGTACAGTACGAACGGGTCGCGATCCATGTCGCGGATATTGTCGACTTCCAGTTCCACATGCAGAGCTTGTTCCGCCCAGGCGACGATCGACTCCCAGCGGTAATCTCGTTTCAGGAAATGCGCGGTCCAGTAATCGACTTGCTCGCCGATCATGTCCAAGACGAGTTGCCGGCAATTGCGGCCATCGAGAATTCGCTGGCGGTACGAGTAGACGTTCTTACGTTGAGCATCCATCACCTCGTCGTACTCAAGGAGATGCTTGCGGACGTCGAAGTGGTGCTCCTCGACCTTTTTCTGAGCGGCCTCGATCCGCTTGCTGACCATCTTACTTTCGATGGCCTCGCCATCCTGCATACCGAGCCGCGTGAGGATGTTGCTGACCCACTCGCCGGCGAACTTCCGCATCAGGTCATCTTCGAGTGACAGGAAGAAGCGGCTCGATCCGGGATCGCCTTGGCGGCCGGAGCGACCTCGCAATTGCAGGTCGATGCGGCGTGCGTCGTGACGTTCGGAACCGATGACGTGCAGGCCGCCGGCAGTGGTGACCTTTTGTCCGTCTTCGATCATCCCTTCGCCTTCGCGAATCCGTGCCGTGAGTTCATCCCACTCGGACTTGGGCACGTCGAGCTTCGTCGCGTATTTCTTGCCGAGTTCATCCCAGGCCAAGTAGTCAGGATTGCCTCCGAGGATGATGTCGGTTCCGCGGCCGGCCATGTTCGTGGCGATCGTCACCGCGCCGGCGCGTCCCGCCTGAGCGATGATTTCCGCTTCGCGTTCGTGGAATTTCGCGTTGAGCACTTTGTGCTCGATGCCGAATTTCGACAGATGGTGTGACAGCAGTTCCGACTTCTCGATGGAGACCGTGCCGACCAGGATTGGGCGGCCGGTTTCGTGCTCGCGGCGAATCTCGTCGGTGATTGCGTCCCACTTTTCTTTCTCGGATCGGAAGATGACGTCGGGAAAATTGATGCGGTGCATTGGGCGATTGGTCGGGATCGAGACGACGTCTAATTTGTAGATCCGCCAAAACTCTTCCGACTCGGTCATCGCCGTGCCGGTCATGCCCCCCAGCTTCTTGTAGAGCTTGAAGTAATTCTGCAGCGTGATGGTCGCGAGGGTCTGCGTCTCTTCCTTGATCTTGACCCCTTCTTTGGCCTCGACCGACTGATGTAAGCCGTCGCTCCATTGCCGGCCGGGCATCTTGCGGCCGGTGAATTCGTCGACAATCACAACATCGCCGTCCTCCACGACGTAATTCACATCCCGCTTGTAGAGGTGATGCGCCTTCAGTGAGTTGTCGAGCAGGTGCGGCCACTCCATGTTGCCGGCGGTGTAGAAGCTTTCGACTCCCGCGAGTTGCTCGGCATAGCGGATGCCTTCGTCGGTGAGATGACAAGTGTGCTCTTTTTCCTTGAGCTCGAAGTGCTCGACCTTCTTGAGTTGCCGGGCAATCCAATCGGCCTTCGGATACTTGGTGATGTCGTCGTAGGCCGGGCCGGCGATGATCAGCGGCGTGCGAGCCTCGTCGATCAGGATGTTGTCGATCTCGTCAACGATGGCGAAGTCGAGCCGCCCCTGCACTTGTAGGTCGGCCGATGGCTTCATGTTGTCGCGGAGGTAGTCGAAGCCGAACTCGTTGTTCGTGCCATATGTGATGTCGCAGGCGTAGGCAGGTTGCCGTTCGTGCGGACTCATCGTGGATTGAATGGCGTTGACCGTCAGCCCCAAGCCCATGTGGACCGGAGCCATCCATTCCATGTCTCGCTGGGCGAGGTAGTCGTTGACCGTCACGACATGTACTTTGCCCGCCAAGCCGTTGAGAAACGCGGGCAACGTGGAGACCAGCGTCTTCCCTTCGCCGGTGACCATTTCGGCGATCATCCCTTTATGCAGGATATAGCCGCCGACCATCTGCACGTCATAGTGCCGCATTTTGAGGTAGCGTTTGCTCGCCTCACGTACGGCCGCAAACGCATCGGGCAGGAGATCGTCCAGTGTTTGCCCGTCGGCCAAGCGTGCTCGCAATTTCGAGGCGGTTTCGCGTAATTCGCCTTCCGTCAGCTTTTCGTAGTCCGGCTCCAGTTGATTGATCCGGTCGAGGATCGAGCCAGGAATGATCTTCGACGAGCCGTCCTTTTCGCGGATGAAGCCGATCGCTCGGACGCGTCGTTCGTTGGACGAGCCGAACATCGTGGTGACAAAACGCTCGAACTTGCCGGTGGCCAAGCTGAAAACTTCGCCGACTGTGTCAAGAATGTCCATTATGAAAGTGGTCTCTTAGGGAGCGATGTAGAATGGGCATTCTTGCCCGTCCGCCTCACCAGTGACGAGCAAGAGTGCCCATCTTACTTTTGGTGAGGGCTTCACGGCGTCGTTCGACATCCTGTCTTTGGGGACGAATCCTCGCCGAGGCGTGATTGCGGAGTTCAATTCGTTGGTGCCGGCGTCTTCTTGCCGCATTTGTCGTGCGTGGTCTTCCTGCCAACGCATCTAACTCATGACGCCAACTCTGGTTGCTCGACCGAGCGGACGAAGTCTAGGTGGCTCGCGGAAGAGGGTCAATGGCGGTGTTGCTCTCCGGGGAAATGACGAATGACAAAATACCCAATGACGAAAGAATGACGAATATTGACGCTCGAATGGTCAGCAAGAAGTCGTCTTCATCCAGCGCCGGAATGCAGATTAGAAATGCCGTCAAGCCTGCTGTGACGAACCAGCCGATGGCGATCGTGCGGAGATTCCTGAAAGCCTTGTGAAGGCGATTCTGAATTCTCGCCGACAAGCGCAGTCGGTTTGTCCGAAACTTTTTTCGCACGCGTTTCCGGCGAGCGGGGGACGTCAGTTCCCCGAGTTGCAGTCCCCCGAAGTGCAGTCGAGTCTGGTACGTTTCTCGGGGGGATTGACATTCCCCGCTCGCCTGTTTGGCTCAGCCGAACAGTCCCAGCGAACCGGTCGACGACAACGCTCCCGGAGGCGGCGGAGCCTCGGCTTCTTCAACGTGCGGCAGAATCACCTCGGCCAGCCAGTACTGTTTGAGTTCTCTCACCAGCCACAAGAACTTTTCGAGATCGACCGGCTTGGTCAGATACGCCGCGACATCGAAGTGTGCGACGTCCGCACGATCTTCGGGGGCAGTCGAGGCGGTCAGCACGACCACCGGAATCGCTTTGAGTGACAAGTCCTCTTTGACGACCGCGAGCACATCCTTGCCACTGATGCCGGGGAGTCCGAGATCCAGCAAGATCAAATCGGGCCGCGGCGCGCGAGCGTATCGTCCCTCGTGGCGGAGAAACTCCAGCGCGTCCTCGCCAGATTTCAGCCACGTCAGGCGGTGCTGTATCTGCCCTTTGCTCAAGGCTCCCATCGTCAGCCGAGCCGCCACAAGGCTGTCCTCGACCATCAAGATTTCCATGGGACGGCCGACTGTCTGACTTCCGTTGCCGATCGACATCACATGCGTCTCCGCGAGAAATCTCTGTTGCCGGTCTATTCGCATCAATCAATGGGATTCTACCCTGTCATCGCACGTCTCGAAACACGAACCCTGTGAATACACCGTCGCTCGATTTCGCGTTGTTGCGCAGATAGTCTGTCGACCTCAACTGGCAGCACCCGATTTCGCAGACACAGCAGGCAGACACGATGGGTTCGTTGGTGGGAATTGATTTGGGAACGACAAACTCGCTAGTCGCGGTATTCGTCGAGGGTCGGCCGCGACTGATTCCGAACGTGCATGGATCGTATTTGACGCCGTCGGTGATCGGAGTGCTTGATGACGGACAGGTCTTGATCGGTGATGCCGCTCGCGAGTTGCGAGTCACCAAGCCGGAGCGGTGTGCCTCGACGTTCAAACGGCTGATGGGGACGGACCAAAAGCTGCGGCTGGCAACGCTGGAGTTCACCGCTCCCGAATTGTCGAGCTTGGTGCTGAAGTCTCTCAAGCATGACGCGGAGGCGTTTCTGAAAGCGGAAGTGACCGAGGCGGTCATCACGGTACCGGCGTACTTCAACGACAATCAGCGGAAGGCGACGAAGATGGCGGGCGAGTTGGCCGGGCTGAAGGTCCGCCGCATCGTCAACGAGCCGACCGCCGCCGCGCTGACTTATGGATTTCACGATCGCGGCGGCGACAAGAAGATCATCGTCATCGACCTCGGTGGCGGCACGTTTGACGTGACGCTGATGGAAATCTTCGAGGGGACGCTCGAAATCGTCGCCACGGCGGGCGAGAGTTTTCTCGGTGGCGAGGACTTCACCGAACGGTTGGTCGCCTGGGTGCTGAATCAATCGGGCGAGGAGCTAGAACTCGCCGAGTTAAAGCGTCCGTTGAAAGTCTCGCGGTTGCGGCATGAGTGCGAACTGGGCAAGCGAATTACTCCGCAGCCAAAAGAGCTGCGTCCGCTTTTGCGCTTTTGCGTTTTTTTCTGTCCGCTTTCGGGAATTGCGTGTTTCAGTCGTTATCTACGATCGTTCCAATTCCAGTGCTACGAGCTCCAACTCGCTCCAACTCCAGTAAGATCGGCGTTAATAGCGCTGTAGAGATCAACGTTAAAAATTTCTTTGTTTTCGTGGTTTGCGTCTCCAAGAATCGTCACGGAGATTGTCGTAGTGGTATCGCCGGCATTGATCTTCAGGGTTCCGTATTTGTAAATATAATCGCTGCCGGCGGTTGCAGTGCCATCACTGGTGTAAAAGCTTGCGGTTACTGGAACACTGCTGGCCGCCGAAATTCTCACAGTGAAGACCAGATTGACCGTGCCACCGGTCCCCTCGGTCACGGTCGCGTTTTCGATCGACAGCTTCGGAAGTGGAGGCGGGTCGTCGTCGAGAATGGTTATCGCAGCCTGAACAACCGAGTCCAACAGTACCGCATTCGTGGGGTTTTTCAACTTGACGAAAAATGTCTCGCCGGGCTCATGCGACCGGTCATCCCTTAGATAAACGAGAATATCCTGATAGGTAGCATCAACACCAGGTTTGTACGTGAGTGTTCCGCGTATGGGCACGTAATCCTGTGACGCAGTTGCCGACCCATCCACCGTCTCATAATCGATCGTCATCGGCAGATTCCCAACGCCGCGCGAGAAGTTAACCCTTACTAGAACGCTGTAGTCTCCTTCGCCTATGGAAACAGATTTATCCTGGCCGTCTATCCATACGGAGCCCCGCACAGGGTCCGCCGCATCGAAATTCACAGTGTAACCGAAATCTTTCAGCGCCCCGATCGTCAACCTGCTTAAAGTTTGAGGAGAGCTGTCTTTAGGCGACAACAGCTCGTTGACTATCGGCGTGGCCGAGAGATCCTCCTCCTGCTCTCGCCAATGCGCTCCATCAACTCCTTCTTTGCGATTAAAATGGAGATCGGCATCTATAAGCCAAGCTTGCAGTGGCACCGACGTTTCACTTTTCCCAGTTATCAAAGAATATTGAGCAACTGCATTAGCCCCAAGAAACCTGGGATCAGACGTTCCAACCCCTTCGTAAAGCTGGGCCAATGTTCCGGTCTTAAGAGTTATTAATCCCAAAGAATGACCAAACTCGTGCTCCATAACCTTTACGAGATCGGCCAAATCATGCTCATTATTAGGTTTTTCATAATATACTAATCCGTAATAAGGCAACCCATTACCTCTAAAAGCATCTACGTGTCTCGCGAATGCTAATGCACCACTTGAAATTACGTCAGCAGCATGGACTTCAATATTTATGTCATCAATCAAATGATCACCAGACCATACCCCTGGTAAATCCCCAGTTATCACTTCTTCTCACCGATTTGCCGCCGCCTTTATTGCTAACTTTTCTTCTTCACTAATATTGTCGCTTGGATCATTAGGGTCATCACGATAGTCCAATGTAATATTGAACCCTTCGGTATCAACCGGCACCCTGCCCCTATTTTCGACATCAATTTTATCATTGATTTTTTGAATCCATTGCTGGCTTTTCTTAACTGGATCATTGAAAACCGTATCCCAGAAAGTACCCAGGGCATCGCCAGCTATTGCCTTAATTTGCTCTAGCGTTGGCAATTTAGAAAAATCCGTATAGACAGCCAATTTGTCCCCAAGAATTGCTTGGTATTTATTGCCCGAGTACGAAATATTGGCGCTGTACTTAAAATCTGTCTTGAAATCCGCCGCTCCCAAGGAGGGGAGGTGCGGAAGAGACGGCAGAGTTGGCAGCTTCAAGAGTTGATCGACTCTAAACGCGGAGACATCCAAAGTGGGCAAATTAACAAAGATTCGATCGAAGAAATCACCGAACACGCCGGCAAAAGTAATCTCCGGCAACGTGTCAAAGGCCGCTTTGGCGTCATTCACAAAATCGTCTCGAGCCTGCGTTGCCGACTCCTCCGCGTTTTTGTAGGTGGCTTTGATTGGATCACCAACATTTTGATCCCATTTCTGCGCAACATTGTCACGCTTATCAGAGTAGTCTTGCTTTACTTCCTCAATACTGGTCGGTGTATCCCAATTGAAGTAGAACACGATAGGTGGTGGATAGAAGGTCTCCGTCCCGTAAGACTTACTATACGCCAACGTACCTCCCAAATAATATTTCTGAATATTTCCGTAATCGCGGGTTCGCCAAGTCGTAGGCGGCCCCTGGAGGGCACCTTGGTCATCCATATCCTCCGAAGCCAGTGAGCCAGAATCATCGAATCTCTTAACATCCGTCAATCTTCCCTCGACGACTTTCTCTTTCACCTTGGCGGCAAATTTGTACCACTGCTCCACGCGCCCATACGTAGTCACAGCGGACAGATGGTAGTCGCCGGCCTGCTGGCCCCACTCCTCATTTTGTATGGTGTTTCCATTTTTGATGACCTGCCTGGTGACCGTTGCGGCCTGGGACCAGAGGTGGAAGATCTGGCCCTGAGAGTCTATAACCCAAGGCTGGCCGTCGGTGCCGACCGCGACCTGATATCCCCCGCCGCCTTTGTCTTGCCAAGTTGCACCGTCCCACTGGTAGATACGGTGGTTGGTACCAATCGTAGCCGTCCATTGTGGGAAAACTGGTGGTGCGTTGGAAAGCGAGTTGTTCTAGAAATCCGCGATGAGTGCGGAGCTTGAACAGGGTGTCGATCGGGA
>JAYVSP010000919.1:0-2361 GCA_043775215.1 Planctomyces sp.
AGATTCCTCGCCGTCGGTCAGAAGTTCCTTGTCAATCTCCATCTCCGGCGGAATCTTGTGAGCCTGCAACAGACCCGGCGGCAGACCTTTGTCTTGCGGCTGACCATTCACATCCTCTTCGCGAGCTTCCGTAGTGTCCTGTGCCAACGCTGTAGACGCGGCAAACAGCATGAACACAACGCACCACGCACCGAGTCGGCACAGCGATCCCCAGCAGGTCAGTCGAGCAGGCATACGAAGATTTCGTGAGGAGTGCGTCAAATGACGGGTCCGTAAGAGTGCCACAAGGTACTGACCAACCACCGGTTTTGCCACGTTGCGTTCCCTCGGCCGCTCACCCAGAAGGGCCATCAGCCGAGACGTCCGACGCTGAAAAGTGAAGTGCGAGGAAGGGAATTAGAATGACGCCGGTGACTGGGTACACGGCGAGATGTGCATCAGCCGCACGCAAACCTATCACCGCTTTTCCGACAGTGTCAAGCGCACGCGAATTGTGGTTCGACGCTCCGAGCCTGTGAATCTTTCGAGCCGCGACCGTCAGGGGGGCGTGACGGACAAAACATACGACCGCTCTCTGATGGTCCCAGACGGTCGCGGCTCAATTCTTCGTGCGGGCGAGATTGAGAGATGTTTAACCGCAACGCCATCGGCGTGCGCGAGTCGCATCCACCGCGCCCACGCCGATGGCGTTGGGGTTAAACAAGGCCCGTGCGAAGAATATGTTTATTTTGCGTTTGCATTTTTGAAACGAATGTCCCGATAATCCCCCAAACAACCTAGTTGCCCCAGTCGCCGGAGTTTTTCGGCTGCCGGATTCCACATCGTCAAGCACGCCGAGCCGCTGGTTCGGCGCCACGAACAAGGAGATGCCTCATGTTGTTTGCACGTTGGTTGAACGTCCTCGCCGGACGCCGTCTGCGAAATGCGAAACGATCCCGGCCCGTGAATCGGCAATGCACTGCGGAGCAGTTGGAGGTTCGCACGCTGCTGGCTTCGGCTGCGATAGTCACGCCGGAGTCTGAAGCGAATAACACGTTCGGCACGGCGGACCCGTTGACCGTAATGGGTAAAAACGCGATCGCCACGGGGGCGATTTCCCCGGATGGCGACGAGGACTGGTACTCATTCACAGCCACTGCTGGCTCAAGGGTGTGGATCACCACCGACACAGGTGGAGCCACAAACCTCGGTTCGGAGTCGCTCGATTCGGTGATTCAACTCTTCGAGGCCGACGGCACGACCTTGATCGAGCTGGATGACGACGACGGCACTTCCAATGGCGGCGACGGCACGATCGAAGGCGGCTTGTTCACGTCCTCGGCCATCGCCGGGCGCACGCTCACCGTCGGGGGGACGTACTACATCCGGGTCACGGAATTCACTGGCACGCCGGAAGTGATCGACTCCTACACGATGTTCGTCTCCATCACCGACACGGCGGACGTACCTGAGACCGAGGCGAACAACACGTTGGCAACGGCCAACCCGATCGCCAACACCACCGTCCGCTCGGGCACCATCGGTGTGGCTGCCGACAACGACTACTACTCTTTCAGCGCCAGCGTCGGTGACCGCGTCCACATCAGCGCGGACGCGGATCCCGAGGGAGACGGCGGTACTGACCTTGTCGTCGAACTCCGCAGTCCGGCTGACGCAGTGCTCCTGACGATTGACTCTTCGGGCAGCTCCACCCGAGCAGCCGAGGGGGCTAACTTCACTATCACGGCGGCGGGAACCTATTACGTCAATGTGAAACACTTTTCGGTCGTTGGCACGGGCACTTACAATCTGATGGTGGCAACGCTAGACACCACCGCTCCGTCGGTGACCAGCGTGGTCGCCAACGACGTGTCGATCACGGACGCTGACACACCAGGCGTTGGGACGTTCACGATCACGGTGGTGTTTGACGAAGCGATGACCGCCGACGGGAGCGCTGATCCGACGCTGGTGTTCGCTGCCGACGTGGTCGCGGAAGGAACACTGACATTTGTGTCGGACGCCTGGTCGGTGGGCGGCACGACGTATACGGCGACGTACAGCGTGGCGGACGTGAACGTGGACCATGACAGCGTGACGATCGACGTGACGGGGGCGAAGGACGTGGCCGGCAACTTGCAGACGAACTATGCGCCGCTGGGCGAGTTCGCGGTCGACACACTGAACCCGACGGTGTTGACCGTAACGGCCAACGATTTGGTGATCACGGACGCGGACACGCCGGGCGCGGGGACGTTTACGGTGACAGTGGTCTTCAGCGAAATGATGGACACGTCGGCGCCCGCAACGCCCGCGCTGGTATTCGCTGCGGACGTGGTTGCCGGCGGGACGCTGACGTTCGTGTCCGGAGCTTGGTCGGTG
>JAYVSP010000920.1:0-2380 GCA_043775215.1 Planctomyces sp.
TCCCGATCGACACCCTGTTCAAGCTCCGCACTCATCGCGGATTTCTAGAACAACTCGCTTTCCAACGCACCACCAGTTTTCCCACAATGGACGGCTACCATTCCGAATGAGTAGCATCTGGTCGTCATCCCAGCGGGTGAATGCCCTGTCCGGGAATGAAAGAGGAGAAACCGAATGAGTCTCGTCGTGGAATTGCCCGTGGAACTGGAAGCCGAATTAGAATCGGAAGCCTCACAAGCGGGACTGTCGTTGCCAGACTATGTTGTCCGGCTCGTGCAGCGTGGAAGAGTCGCCTCGCCAGCGCCACAAAATGGGGCAGACCTGCTCGCGTACTGGCAGCGCGAGGGCTTGGTGGGTAACCGGAAAGACATCGTGGATGCGGTGGCACATGCGCGAGCGTTGCGGCAACAAGCCGAGACACGCGAGCGGGGTTAATCCATGCAATTACTCGATACCGATGTGCTGATCGATGTTCAACGCGGCCATCCGCCCGCATTGGCGTGGTTCGCCGGCCTGACGGAGATTCCCAGCGTTCCGGGATTCGTCGTGATGGAACTGCTGCAAGATGCCCAGAATTCGCGGCAGGTTCAGAAGGCATTGAAGCTCGTCGCCCCGCTGCCGATTGTCTGGCCGACCGAAGTCGATTGTGAACGTGCTTTGGCGGACTTCACGGCGTTGCATTTGTCGCAAGTTTTGGGATTGTTGGACTCCCTCATTGCCGCATGCGCCGTGGGACTGTCTGAGGAGTTATGCACGTTCAACGTAAAGCACTACCGCATGGTGCCGGGCCTAAAGATGACTCAGCCGTATGCTCGTTGAGTCGTGATCGCGGTTTGCCATCACGGCTCCAGCGGCTTGTTGCTCTCAGCCTCGGCCGGCACCTCGGAAGTCGGGCCGCCATTGATCTTCGGCGGATGGAAGAACAACGCCAATGCGAGGGCGGCGGCTGAAGCGGCAATCAGCGGCACCAGGAATAACCCGCGGAAATCCGTGACGTCACCCGTCTTGAAAGTGGATTGGATCAGCGTGGGGCAAACGGTGTTCGCCACGAGCGCACCGACACCGAGGATCATCACGTTGAATAAGCCTTGTGCGCTCGAACGCACGTCTTTCGGGAAGTACTCGTCCACGAAGATGTAAACCGTCGCGAAGTAGAAGGCGTAACAGATGCCGTGCAGCACTTGCACCACGATGATCAGCCACGGGTGTTGCGGAAAGAACGCATAGACGGCGAAGCGTGCCGCATGTCCGAGGACTCCCAGGATCATTGTGGCTCGCCAACCGAGGCTCTTGAGCGTCATGCCAAGAATGAACATGGTCAGGATTTCCGCGATTTGACCAACGCTCATGACGGGCATGATCCAGTTGCCCGGAATGCCGACTCCGCCTGCTTCGACTTTGGTCCCTAGAAAACTGCCGGTCCAATTGAAGTAGCAGTTATGCACGAAGGCATCGACGAAAGTGACGAGCCACAGTACGAGCACGAACGGATGCCGCAGCAGACGTGTCGCTTCGAGCCAGGCCAAACTCTCGGCTTGGCCTTCGACTGCCTTTTTCGGTGGCGTGTGTGGCAGACTGAGGCTGAAGACGGCAAGCACCAGCGAGGCAACCCCCGCGACGATGTAGGTCCACTTTGTGCCGTTCTGCAACGCGGCACCTGTCAGGCCATTCTTGAGAACTGTTTCCAGCCAGCTCACTACGTCCGTCGGATTCGCGGCGTTGACTGCTTCCCAATCCACGAGGATGAACGTGAACGGCCACGCGGCCGCGATCCAGCCAATCGTGCCGCCCATGCGCACGATCCCGAATTCTTCCTGAGCGTCCTTCATGCTGGCAAAGGCGATTGAGTTCGTGATCGAAATCGTCGGCACGTAAAGGATGCAGTGAACCAGCATCAATCCGAAGAACGGCCAAAATGGTGCGTGCGGATTCCAATAAGCTTTTGGGTTGTCGGTGATGAAAGTGACCGCCTCTGGCGAGGTATTGATGAACGCCAAAGCTAAGATCGCCAACCCGCCGATGAGGTGGCTCGCCGCACAGAATTTTTCAGCCGCGAAATGTCGATCCGCGAATTGATTGCTGAAGAACATTGCCAGAATGGCCGCTGCCGGGAAGGCGTTCAAAATCAGCGATTGCTGTGCTCCCGTAAATCCGAGGCTCGGGAGATATCCAAAGATTAACGGTAGCCAGGCGCCCCAGATGAAGAACTCCAGAAACATCATCAAGAAGAGTCTCAACCGAACGCTCATGAGGTGCCTTTCATGCCAAATGCCGGTTTGCCGGGTCACAGAGGGGCGTCATCTTGTCGGCACCCGCGCAAGCCCGCAAGCGTCCGCCTTTTTTTGGAGTGCGGCGATGCATCGCCGCTTTCCTTTGCGGC
>JAYVSP010000921.1:0-4379 GCA_043775215.1 Planctomyces sp.
ATGTGGGCGCACAAGTCCAATCGCCTCAACAACCCAATCCTCTTCGCCGCTCAAAATCTTTTCACAAGAACACGATTTCAAACGTTTGCAGAGCAGAGACGCCGGAGTTTAATCATTTTTCGGAAGCCGCTACGACCGGCTCGACTTTGGGGAGAAATAGGCAAACAAGTCCTTGACTTCTTGCGGACTGTCATTGCTCGCGCACACTGAAGGAGGGTTGAACTCCGGCAGAATCTGCGTGAGGTTTCCGAATGCATTTGCTCGACTGGCTTTGCTCACTGACGCCACGCATTCGGTCGAGTCGTTGTCGGCGGTGTGATCGGCGTTCTCAGCACAGTCGACTCGTGGCGGAATTACTTGAGGAGCGCACGTTGCCCAGCTCCGTTACCTTCACAGGTAACAGTGATTCGCCGGGCGTATTAAGCCTTGATGTGAACGAATCCGCCGCGTCGTCAGTCGCAGTGGGTTCGGCGATGGTGGCCTCAGCCAGCGGACCGGTTGAGGTCGTGCGGGTCACGATCAACGGCTCGCCAGTGAGCATTCGGCAGGCAAACTCGGGTTCGGTGTTGAGCAATCTACCGGCGGCTTGGATTGGCCGAATCGTGGTCCACGGCGATGCCAACGCCAACACAGTCGATTTCACCAACCTGACGGATGGATTTGGAATTCAGCAGGCGGCGGCTGTGGGCGATACACGTCCGTTGCCGGCAAGCGATATCGACGCCCGGAACCTCTTGGTTTCGAGTTTTTATGGCGTGATCGTGCAAACCTTCGGCGGTGACGATCGCGTGATCGGCGGTCGTTTCAACGATTTCATTGACGCCGGTATCGGACGCGACACGGTGAATGGGCAAGCGGGTGACGACGCCCTCAATGGAGGTGACGGCAATGACATCCTCGTGGGAAGCCTTGGCGATGATCGTCTGGACGGCGGCGCTGGAGTGGATGTGTTGGTCGGCGGATATGGACGCGATCTGCTCAATGGCGGGGCCGATGACGATTTACTTCTCGGCGCGGTGGTCGATTTCGACGGCGGTTTGATGCCCGGCTTACAGGAACTGCGAGATCGCTGGCTGACCTCGGCCGCGAATCCAGAGGTGCGGCGGCAATTGATCGCACCTTTGACAACCACGGTCTTGGGTGTTGACGACAACAACGACGGACTGCTCGATCGAGCCGGCAACAACAAGCCAATCGCGATGAGTGCGACGTCGACGCGACTGGTCGTACCGACGTCGATGGCGGAGGCGTTCAATCCCGCAAACTATGGAACCAGTCAGCCGTCCGGGACGAACTTCCTGGCGCTCATCGACGGAGAAACGGTGCGTATCGAGTCACGGGTCACGACAGGCGATCCCGACACGGACGTGTTAGTCGTCTCGCGAATCGACGGGGCGGACGTGACCAGTCATCTCGCCGGGAGGCCGTTGGTGTCGCAGGCGATCGCAGCAGAATCGCCGTTACGGCCGAATGGGTTGTGGAATGATTCGATCGGCGCGGGCATCGTTCAAACGGTGTTCGACGACTTCGTCACAAACACGCTGACGGGCGGAACGGGCAATGATTTCTTCGTCGTGTCGGACGAATTGATGTCGTTCAATGACACACATGGCGATCCGCAACTCGGCGCGGATGACGTTGTCACAGACATGGAGACGAGCGAAGGTCGGTACCACGCGGTCAACTCGACGGCGGATAGCACTCGCTTGGCAATCCCCCTCGACAGCACACAGGAACCGGGATTTGGCGAGACTGTCGCGGCGCTCCGCGGCACGGTGACTCGGCTGGGAGGTGATCCCGGAACTCCTGTGCTGACCGCGAATCGAATCGGTGACACGGGAGACGATCCGCATGTTTGGGGCGGACTCGTTCGCACGGCCTACGTGACGAATCCCAGTTACAACGTGACCAGTGACTTGGTGCATCTCGGAAGTTTTCCGGCGATTAACGGCGGACCGAATGATTTGGGTCAGACACGCTTTGACTACTTGCTGACACGCAATACGCAGGGTGACACTCCCGCCAGTCTCACGCCGATCACGGCCGACATTCCTAGCCGCAATTGGCGATGGAGTCAGAATCCCATTGAACCGGATGTTGAGTACGGGTTCGTGTCGGGAGTCGGGCCGAACAGACAATTCTCGGGCGTGCAGAAGTACCGTTACCTGACAACAAATGATGCGGGCGACGCCAGCGGATTGCAGTCGCTGTATCAACACGCCTCACAAACATTGGTCTTCACGTCGTTTGACCCGATTCAGGTCAGTGGGTTGATTTTTACTTCGAAGTCGACGCTGTATTTCAATCAGGAGAACGGGCACAACTACATGCTGTTGGCCGGCAACCCGCGCAGTGCGGATCAGCCAGATTCATTTGATCGGTCGGTGGTTAACGCCTACATCGTGGACTTGGATACGGCGCCGATGGCCAATACGCCCGCGAATGCCGGACAGTGGCCCGACCCAGTCGTCGCTAGCTTTTCGTTGACAGCTCCCGCCGGAGCGGCCGGATTTCCCTTTGGCAGCCAACCGTCGAACATTGATGATTTCTATTTCGCGCCCGATGGACGCTCGATCATGGTCGTCTACGCGAACGACATCGGCGACGCGTTTCGGTTGATGGATGTCGATTGGAATCAGAGCCGGATTACGCCGCACATGATGCCGATCATGCCGACGCCCACGGAAGACATACCTGTCTTGCGGCGCGACGATGTCCGCCAGAATGGCTTCTTCCCGTTCCAATGGCATCATCCCGTGTTTGCCAGCGGCGCCAGCGGCAAGTCATACGTCGTTGGACAGCCGGGCAAGTGGAGCAAGGACAGTCTCGTCAGCCCGAACATTCAATATCTCGCGGGAGGCAACACAATCGGACAGCTTGTGCGATTCGATCCGGCCGGGAACATGTTTTCCGCGCTGACGAATCCAGAGTTCGAGAACATCACGGCATCGCGTGAAACGCTCAGTCACGTGACCGCCACGAACACGCAAAATCCTGGTTACGTGTTCGCGTCGTATTACAGCGGCGATAGCCCATTCACAGCGTCGTCTCCCGCGTACAAGGGAGCGATCGTCGCGGTCAACATCGAGCAACCGGTGGGATCGAGCGGCGCGATCATACTCGCTCAGCATCGAACGCAGGGGGCCAAACAATACATCACCCAACCGATGGTGAATGCCTCGTCGGACGGCACGCGAGTTCTCGTTCACAGTACTTGGGGCGATTACCAGCAAGTGGTCTCGACCTACGAAATCACCCCAGGCAGTCGCGTTGAGCTGAGGTCAAACGGTTCGGCCGTGTTGCGGCGGACCGGTACGAACACGGTCGCATTGTTTAGCACTGCGAACGCCACGTCACCGATTGATGGCACGTCTCGAACTGTCTCGCCATTCGACACACTTATTGTCGGAGCGAACCCAGGAGCGTCGCTGAAACTGAGCCTCGACTTTTCCAACGGATCGCCGGTGCCGGTCGGAAGCGTGCTGGAATTCGACGGCTCGGCCGGCAGCAGTGATCAGTTGCAGTTGCTCAACGTGGCAAGCGGCAGCGAGTGGAATTGGTCGCTCACGAAGGAGGGCTCCGGACAGATACGCCGTCCGTCAACAGGACTAATCCGATTTGTCGGCGTCGAGTCATTGATCGGCGGTGAAGGGGCCGATCACTTCAGCATCGCGCCCGATATGACTTGGCGAGGTGTGCTCGCTGGAGGTGCTGGCAAGGACACGCTCAACCTGTCGGCGATTTCGGCGGACGTGACCGCTTCGTTGGCGGATCGGTTCGTCACGTATGCCGTAAAAGGCTCCACATTCACCGGGCAGATCGGTCAGTTTGAGAATCTTGTCAGCGGCGCGGGTAACGACTGGCTCACGGGTGACGATTTTGCGAACAGTCTGTCGAGCGGTTCGGGCAGCGACACGATCGATGCTGGCGGCGGTGACGACATCCTCGCGGGCGACGACGGCGACGACTGGCTGAATGGTCAGGCAGGGAACGACGTCGTGACGGGAGCCGGCGGCAATGACATGCTTCGAGGCGGCGGCGGAAACGATGTGCTCGATGGCGGAAACGCCGACGACACAATCTTCGGCCAGGATGGCTCAGACACTCTCTTGATGAGTAGTGGCGACGACTTGCTGGACGGCGGCATGGGACCGGACTTGTTGGACTTGTCGCAATCGACGATCAGTCAAGCGGTCAATCTGACCGAAACCAGTATCGACGGTTTTGCGGGAGACCTGCGGTCCGTAGATGGGACAGAGCAGGATACTTTTTTCAATCTGGACTCGATCGTCGGCAGCAATCAAGTCGACACCTTGACGGGGTTAACGGCTGACGCGATGTGGGATGTGTCTGGAAGGCTATACACAGAGATCGCGACT
>JAYVSP010000922.1:0-4086 GCA_043775215.1 Planctomyces sp.
CCCGGATTGTCAATCCGGACTACAGACCTGTCACGTTCAATAAACATCACGCCAGCTTCAGCAACTTCCGAGTCAGCCACTCGACCGATAGCAATCCAACCAGCACGTAGAGCACCCAATCGCGGTCCCACAGTGTTCGCAGTCGCTCGTCTACCAAGAACTCTTCGCCTTGATTCGGGAGCAGGCGAGGCAATTCGATCGCGGCTTTGTCGTCGAGCGGCAAGTATGTTCCGCCGGTTTCCTCGGCCAGTGAGCGGAGCAGTTGGACGTTCTGACGCGCGTTGGCGGTTTCCAGATTCGGGAGCGACACGTCTAATTTCTCGGTCAGCTTGTCGGTCGATTCGGGGATCGACAACTCCAGACGGTATGTGCCTGGCAGGCTCAAGCGGAAGTCGCTCACGAATTGGCCGGGGCGTTGTTTGTCGGCCATCAATCGGAGCGGCGGCAAGAGTGGTTTGCCCGACGGATCGATGATGTCCAACGCGACCGATTCGGCCGACAGCGGTTGAAACTGGGGATCGGACAGCAACGCGCGGACGTGAGCAGTCTGGCCTAACAAGTATTGAGTCCGCTCTGGCAGCAACATGCCGCGCAGCGTGCCGCGCTTGAGCCGTGTTTGGCCGAGTTCTCGAATCGCCTTCGTCCAGAAACGCTCAAAATAGTCTTCGTCGATCGCGCGCAGCCGCCAGAGTTCTCCCGCGCCGAGATACAGCGTGCGGCCGGAGCCATAAAACTGCGACGCGATCCAAATCGGCCGACCATACGACGTCTCCGTGCGAGGATCGCTGAAGTTGGCGTACACGGTCGCTCCGGCCTTTGCACCCGCGGTCGGATAACAGCGGAAGATGCCGGGAAAATCTTTCCACACGGCCGCGCTGCTGATCGGTTCATCGGTCAGTTGCAGAAATCCCGCTTCGAGTCCCGCTCGCGTGAAGCCGATCGCCCACGGCTGCGGTGAACTCGTTTCCATCAGTGCTTCCGAGATCAGCGAACTGAGCGTGACCGGGCAGAGTTCCTGCACCGTCTTCATCTCGTCGCCACCTCCGGCCAGCGTCGACGTGTTGACATCGCCCGCCACGAGAATCAGTCCGCCCGCCTGCGTGAAGACCCAGTCGCGCAGCAATTCCTGTTGTTCGGGAGCGACCTTGCGCCAGTCCGGATCGAACGCCACGATCACGTCATAGGGAAACAGTTCATCGCGCGTCTTCGGAAAGTCGAACAGCAACTTCTGCGATTCTTGACTGACCGCCGTTCCCGGATCGGCCGTTTGCAGCAGCACGTCCAACTCGATCGCCGAGTGCCGGTAGAGCATGTTCCGCGTGAAGAGATAATCGCGCATCGGTCCGCCCGCAAATAGCAGCACTTTCGTTTTACGATCCGTGATGCGAATCATCTTGCGGCGTTCGTTGTCGGTGTCGCTCAGTTCACTGGTCTTCGCGGCTGGCTTCGCGCGGAGCAAGTATTCCACCGAGCCGGCCGTTGCCGGGTTCTGCTGAAACTTGACCTCGATTGGCACTCCATTGTCCGCCAGCACGAGTTCCTGACTTTCGATCAACGATGGTTCTGAAACTTCCCCTTCCGGCCGAGACAGCAGTTCGACAATCGCATTCTTCCCGGAAAGTCCTTCGGCCTGCACGAACGCCGCGATCTCAAACGGATCGCCGAGGTGTGCATCGGTCGGAGCTTGCACGCTCGCGATCGACAGATTCACGGGCGGATGAGTGCTGCCGACCCCGACGGTCATCAGCCGAGTCTTTGTCTGCATTGCCATCGAAACGGCCGTCGAAACATCCACGCCCGCGTTCGCCGCTCCGTCCGAAATCACGATCACACCCGAAAGTGACTTGCCGCTGACCTGCCGAATTAGATCCAGCAGCGACTCGCCAAAGCGAGTCTCAACACCGCGCGGCTTGATGATCTCGTCCCAGTTGGGACCAGACTCACTCGTCGGGGAGGGCTTCGTCGTTGAGGGCGAGGCTCCTGCCGCGCCACCGGCTGGAGACGATCGTTCGTTTGTCGGCTGCGACTCGGCAGGCGCCTCGTTCTCCCGACCAACACCCTTCACGCGCGGATCTTTCGTGCGAAACTGCCAATGCGGCCCGGCCAGCGTCGAGTCGAATGTGAGGACGCTGACATCGTGATTCCGCCGCAACGAGTCAATCAGCGGTGAGCGTTCCAGCAGTTGCCGCACCGCGTCGACTCGTGTCCGCGCCGTCTTGGCTTCCGCCTGCCCAGAGGTCTGATTGCTGGCGGTCAACTCGTCGGGACTGGTTTCAGGAAGTTGCATAGAAAGTGACGTATCAACAGCAATAGCCACTCGCGACGGCCGAAACGATGTCATCTGCGTGCGTTCTTGTGGATTGAGTGCGATGGCGAGCACTGCCGCCCAAACACTCAATCGCAACACGAGCATCCAGAACTTCCAAAACGGATGCAACTCGCGCGAGTCCCGCAGGGCCAACCCGACAACCCACGCCACGGCGATTACAACCAGCCCCAGCCATATCAGCCATGAGGCCGGCGAAATAGGAAGATCAAACTCCCAAGCCTGTCGCGTCTCCCCCACGGGGACACGAGCCAGCAGCATCCAGTTGGTCAGGCTCAGCGGCAATTCCATGAACAAAGCTCCGCGAGCGAACCTCCGTCGCTCGATCGCGAATTATTGAGGAACGGCGTGTGATGAGCAACTTGGTTATGACACCGTCGCTCCTCTGAGTCGTGCGTGCGACGCGGGAGGCCGGGTCGGGTCTGCAAATTTCCTGACCGCGCCCTGCAATTCGCGAATGGAAATAAACCGGGGTCTGGCATTTCAGAATTCAGAATTGCCAGACCCCTCGCCAGCGCGCTCCTCTCGTACGGGGCTGCACGGGCTCACGCATTCAGTTGATGGAACTGTTCCATTCCGAGTTGGCCGGGATAAATGCGCTTGCGATTGTTGGTGATGACTCCGGCGTGAACCAAATCGACCACTTCACTGGCCGAGCGGGATCTTCTCGTTGAGGAATCGAGTCAGCAAACCGTAGAGGTGCCGCGTGGTGTTCTTTCGCTCGGAGATGCTGTGGCTGCGATTCGGATAGGCCAACATCGAGAACTGTTTGTTGTGAGCGATCAACTCATTGATCAACGCTTCGGTTCCTTGATAGTGGCAATTGTCGTCTCCGGTGCCGTGAACGAGCAGCAGGTCGCCTTTCAATTGATGTGCGAACGTGATTGGTGAGCCAAGCCGATATCCCTCGGCGTTGTCCCCCGGCAGGCCCATGTAACGCTCTTGATAGATCGTGTCGTACAGGCGTTCGTTCGGAACGGGGGCAATCGACATCCCGGTGCGATACAGATCGGGATAGCGAAACAGCGCGTTGAGCGTCATCGAGCCGCCACCGCTCCAGCCCCAGATAGCGACTCGCTGCGGATCGAGATACGGCCGCTCCTTCAAGATCGCTCGCGTGGCCGCCGCCTGATCGGCCGAGGCGAGGATGCCAACTTGTCGATGAATGATCTTCCGCCAATCGCGGCCGCGCGGCGCGGGAGTCCCGCGATTGTCGACGCTGATCACGACGTATCCCTGTTGCGCCAGCATCATGTGCCACAGAGACCGCTTCGCGCCCCAACGATCCAGCACGGTTTGCCCGGCTGGCTCGCCGTAAACGTGGAACAATACTGGATAACTTTTTGCGGCATCGAAATCCGGCGGCTTGATGGCCCAGGCATCGAGCTGCACGTCATCGCCGATATTGACTCGAAAGAACTCCACCGACGGCAGCGTCAATTTCGCGAGCCGCTCCTTCAGCTCTTTGTTCTCGGCCAGCACTCGCAGCGACTTGTGATCCGGCAGGCTGACGAGATCCACGACCGGCGGCACATCGAATGTCGAATAGGTATGAATGGCCCATTTCGCATCCGGCGAGATGTTGTAGCTGTGCGTCCCTGGCTGATTGGCCGGAGTCACTCGTTCGGACTTCGTACCATCCAGCCGCGCCCGATGCAGTACACGTCGCGTTGGGTTGTCGGGCGAGGCGATGAAATAAACCCACTCCCCCTTGGGATCGATCGCCTCAATGCTCAGCACATCGAACTTGCCGGGCGTGA
>JAYVSP010000923.1:0-1845 GCA_043775215.1 Planctomyces sp.
GCCTCTGCTCCTTCCTTGAGTTCGAACTCCAACACGACTCGTGGAAGAAACAAATACCAAATAACTTACGCTGTGTCACTAAAACTTAGACAGTCGAACGATCGGGACACACTGAAGCTGCAACTGTCCGAGATGGCCCAATCCAAAACCGAACCGCTCTGGCTGATTCTGATCGGGCACGGCACGTTTGACGGCAAGGCAGCACGGTTGAATCTTCGTGGTCCAGATGTTTCCGCGACTGAGTTGGCCGAATGGCTCAAGCCGATCGAGCGGCCGCTCGCCATCGTGAACTGCACCAGCAGCAGCGGCCCGTTTCTCAACGAATTGCCGGGGCCGAACCGCGTCGTCATCACGGCGACCAAGAGCGGTCACGAATACAACTTCGCTCGATTTGGTGACTATGTCTCCTCGGCGATCTCTGATCCGCAGGCCGATCTCGACAAGGACGAGCAAACGTCACTTCTCGAAGCGTTCTTGCTGGCATCGGCTCGCGTCAGTGAGTTTTACTCCAGCGACGGACGCTTGATGACCGAGCACGCAGTCCTTGATGACAACGGCGACCGGCTGGGGACTCCCGCCGATTGGTTTCAAGGCATTCGCGCGATCAAGTCGGCCAAGAACGGAGCGACTGTCGATGGCCTGCGCGCCGCTCAATGGCACCTGATCCCCAGCGCTCGCGAGGCACAACTCCCCGCCGCTGTTCGTGCTCGGCGCGACGAAATCGAACGAGAATTGGCTCAATTGCGGCAGCGAAAAAGTCTTCTTCCAGAAGATGAATACTTGCTGCTGATCGAACCACTCCTCCTCGAACTGGCCCGGCTCTATTCTGCAAGCGTTCCAGAATGACGCCTCTGGTAGTAACTCGCTCGAACCGCCAATCAAGCGCTAATTGGGGAAGATTGGCGACAAGGAGTTACGCCGCGTCCTGGCCGGCGTCGAAGGCTTCTTTGCCTTTGAATATCGAATCGGCATCGAAGCGTTCGCCGAAGTAGCGGCTGCGCGCTTCTGGGTTGGCCAATACGGTCTTCGCATCTCCTTCCGCAATCACCTTGCCGGCACAGATCACGTAATTTCGGTCGGTGATCGTCAGTGTCTCTCGCTCGCGGTGGTCGGTCAGCAGGATGCCGATACCGCGACTGCGCAAGTCGGCAATGATGTCCTGAATGCTGTGAATCGTGACCGGGTCGATGCCCGTGAAGGGTTCGTCCAGCAGGATCAGTAATGGATCGGTCGACAGACAGCGGGCGATTTCCAGCCGCCTCCGCTCGCCCCCTGAAAGTGTCGAAGCAATCTGCCGGCGCTTGTCGGTCAGTCCGAATTCGTGCAATAAGTGGTCGATCTTTTCTTGCCGCTCGGCGCGAGTCATCGGCAAAAATTCGAGCACGGCCAAGATATTCTGCTCGACGGTGAGCTTGATGAAAATGCTCTCATCTTGCGGCAGGTAGCCCATTCCGGCCTGGGCGCGTTTGTACATAGGCCAGTTCGTGACGTCGACTCCGTTCAAAAAGACACGGCCTTCCGTTGGTGAGACCATGCCGCAAGCCATGCGGAAGGAGGTCGTCTTACCGGCCCCGTTGGGCCCCAAGAGTCCGACGATTTCGCCGCGATCGACGTTGAATTCAACGCCGTCTACTGCGCGCTTGCCAGGATAATCCTTCACCAACCCGTTGCACTCCAGCATGGCCATGATGTCCTCCTTGATTGAAATTCCAATGTTCAAATCCCAATGTCCAATGAAATCCCAAGCTCCAAATTCCGAAGTCCAAACATAGATTCACAAGCACTATCGACCAAGGAGTCCAGCGAGGCGTTGCCTCACACCAACGTGGCCGTCATCGCTCCGCG
>JAYVSP010000924.1:0-8057 GCA_043775215.1 Planctomyces sp.
CGACTCGGCACCGCAATTCTTGACGAACGTGAACGGCCGATTGTTCTTCGTCGCCACGGACGGCGTGAAGGGTCGCGAACTGTGGACCTCGGACGGCACAACGGCGGGGACGGTGCTCGTCAGAGACATTCGGTCGGGGAGCAGCGATTCCGCGCCGCAGCAATTCGCAGCGATCAACGGGCAGTTGTGGTTCAGCGCCAACGACGGCACGAACGGCCGCGAGTTGTGGAAGTCCGACGGCACGAGCGCCGGCACCGTGTTGGTGAAGAACTTGAACGCGGGCAGTGCGGCCTCGAATCCGTCGGACATCACTGCACTGGGCAGCTCGATCTTCTTCGCGGCGAACGATGGCATCAGTGGCCGCGAGTTGTGGAAAGTGGACACGGGGAATGCGAGTCGCGGAGCGGACTCGCCTACGTTGGTCAAAGACATTGTCGCGGGAGCCGATCACTCGAATCCGCAAAGTCTGCTGAGCACCGGTGGCCGACTGTGGTTCACGGCGTTGGATGCCGCTCACGGCCGAGAACTGTGGTCCAGCGATGGCTCGGCGGCGAATACCGCGCTGGTGGCCGACCTGTTTCCCAGCGTTGGAAATTCGGACATCGGCTGGCTGACGGAGGCCGCCCCGAACGGCCGCCTTTTCATGGTCGGCAATGATTCTGTGCATGGCCGTGAACTGTTCTCGCTCAACGCGGCTGTTGCGGTGACAACTCCGACGTTGTCCGTCGCGGCGGTGAACTCGTCTCGCTTTGAAGGAACGCATGACGGCCGCGAACCGTTCGTCTTCCGAGTCACTCGCGACGGAGACAGCAGCGGTTCAGCCACCGTTTCGTATGCCATCACGGGCCACGGACTGAACGCTGCCAGCGCCGACGATTTCGGCGACTCGTGGCCAACGGGCACGGTCAACTTCGCCACCGGTGAAACTTCCAAACTGTTCGAGATTGGCGTCGCAAGCAATTCATTGCTCGAACCAGACGAAAACTTTTTGCTGACGCTGTCCAACGCAACCGGCGCGAGCTTGGGCATGTCCACGGCCGCCGGACTGATCCTCAATGACGACGCGACGCTCGCGATCACGGCGACGGACTCGGCGAAGCCAGAAGGGAACAGCGGCAGCACGCCATTCACGTTCACGGTGACTCGGACCGGCAACACGACCGCCGCCGCGAGCGTTCAATACGCCGTCGATGGAAGTGGCGACAGCCCGGTGACGTTGGCAGAGTTTGGTGCTCGGCGGCCGCGCGGCACCGTTCCGTTTGCCGCTGGTGAAACATCCCGAACAATCACGATCAATGTTCTGGGCGATTCCACAACCGAGCCCGACGAAGCGTTTCAGGTCACGCTGGCAAACCCGATCGGAGCCACCGTCACGACCGCGACGGCGATAGCGACCGTCTTCAATGACGACTCGTCTTTCTCGATCGAGGCCACCGATGCGACCAAGCCCGAAACTCACAGCGGCAGCACGCCGTTCACCTTCACGATCACGCGCGGTGGAAACATTTCCGGAGCCGGCCAAGTCACGGTGAACTTATCCTACATGGGCACCCAGCCGGCCAATGCGACCGACTTCACGGGCCTTCTGCCGTCCACAGTCGTCAACTTCGCGGCGGGTGAGACGACGAAAACCATCACGTACCAGGTCGTCGGCGACAGAGTTCTGGAACCGGATGAAACGTTCGCCGTCACGCTGAGCGGTCCCGACGGCACAACCTTCGGCTCGAAATCGGCGACCGGCACAATCCTGAACGACGACAGCGCGCTGTCCATCGCGGCAACTGACGCCAGCAAGCCGGAAGGGAACGTCGGCAACACGCAGTTCACGTTCACCGTCACGCGTGTCGGCTCGTCGGAGAGCGCCGTGAGCGTTGATTTCGTGGTGAGTGGCAGCGGCGCAAATCCCGCCAGCGCGTCAGATTTTGGCGGCACTCTGCCGAGCGGAACGATTACCTTCGCAGCGGGTGAGACCACCCGCACGATCACGTTAAATGTCAGCGGAGACACGGCATTGGAAGGTGAAGAGGGCTTCACGGTCACGCTCTCGAATCCAATGGCGACCACTTTGGGAACGTCGGCGGCGACCGGTGCGATCCGAGAGGATGAAGGGTTGATTGTTGACACGCTGGCCGATGAATCGGACGGCGACTTTGGTCCCGGCGATCTCTCGCTCCGCGAAGCGATTCAGTTGGCGAACTTCTCGCGAGAACGGAACGTGATTGAATTTTCTCCGGCACTGACCGCCGCAGGATCCGGCACGATCAGATTGGGGGGCAAGGCACTGCGGATTGAATCGAACGTGACCATTTATGGTCCCGGAGCTGCATCGCTTTCAATTGATGCCGATCAACGGTCACGAGTGCTCGACATCTATGACTCAATTTTTTCCAGACTCAACGACGTTCGGCTCAGTGGCTTGACTCTGACCGGAGGTCGGTCCACCGACATCGGGGGCGGCATCTTCTCGCAAGAGTCGCTGACGATTTCCGAGTGCGTGATCACGGGCAACGTCGCGGCAACGGAAGGTGGGGGAATTTTCGACAACAGCCATTACGGTGTCGTCACCATTCAGAACTGCACCATTTCCAACAACCGAGCGGAAGGATATCGCGGGAGTGGCGGCATCCTCGCGCAAGGGAATTTGAAGGTTTTCGGAAGCACGATCAGCGATAACTGGTCCGCCGGATTTGGAGGCGGAATCCGAAGTCAAAAGGAACTGACCGTTGTTCAAAGCACGATCAGCGGAAATACGTCGTTGGGTGGCGGTGCTGGAATCTTCGTCTATTCCGGGAACGCCAATGTCACGCAGACGACGATCAGTGGGAATTCGTCGAATGGCCGTGGCGGTGGCCTCTACGCCGATGCGCCCGTGGTGATTCGCCAAAGCACGATCAGCGGAAACGTGGCTGGTGCGGGGGGCGGAATTTATGGCGATGATTACTACGGCGACTCGAACGATCGCATCTTGCTCGTGAACAGCATCGTCGCGGGAAATCGACGAACGGATGCATCCTTCAGCGACATTGAAGGGGGAATGCGTCTGGATGCGACTTCGCGATACAACCTCATTGGTTCGCCGGAGCACGCGGGGGGACTGACGAATGGAGCGAATGGCAACATCGTCGGCGCGGACGACGGCGCGGGCGAACAAACAGTGCTCGACGCCGCACAGGTGTTGGAACTGACTCTCGCCGAGAATGGCGGGCCGACGAAAACGTTGGCTCTCGTATCCGGCAGTCTAGCGATCAATGCCGGAGACAGCGCGGCGATTCCCACCGATGCGTTCGATCTGGATGGCGACGGGAACCTCGCGGAGTCAGTCCCGTTCGACGGGCGCGGTTTAGCGTTCGATCGCGTGCTGGGTGACGGCGTTGATATCGGAGCGATCGAATTCTCCGCGAACCGATTGCTGGCTCCGAACGTCAGCGTGTCAATCGTCACGCCTTCGATCCTTGAGGATTCACCGGACCTGATCCCCGTGACGTTGACCCGCACTCAAACCAGTGGTCCGCTGACCGCGAACTTCCGGCTGACTGGCACCGCGACCGCAGGTCGTGACTACTCAACCACCGCCACCGGTTCCGTGACATTCGCCGACGGCGCGAGCACCGCCGTGGTGATGATTGATCCAACCGCTGACACCGTGGTCGAGCCTGATGAGACGATCGTGGCCACGGTGATTTCCGGCATCGGCTATCGTCCTGGCGCGGCAAATTCCGCGACGACCACGATCATCAATGATGACGCCTCGCTGTCAGTCTCCACCACCGCGCCGTTGATCGTTGAGGGACAGACGGGAACAACTCCCGTCACGTTCACTGTCCGTCGCAACGGTGCCAACAGCGGGGCCATCGGCGTCCAGTACGTTGTGACCGGAAGCGGACTGACGGCCGCGAATGATGATGACGTTGCCGGAACTTTCATCAGCGGAACCTTGCTCTTCGCTCCGTTTGAAATGTCGCAGACGGTCACCGTTCAGGTCGGCGGCGATTCAACGGTCGAACCGGACGAAGGGTTGACGATGACGTTGTCCGATCCCGTCGGTGCCGTGTTGGAAACAGCCTCGGCGGGCGTCGCCATTCTCAATGACGACGGCCCGCTGCCACCATCCGATGTGCTCGTCGTGTCGTCTCTGTCGGACGAACTGGACGATGATTTCGGCTTGGGTGATTTCACGCTGCGAGAAGCGATTCAGCAGGCGAACACTTTGTCCGGTCCGCAGACAATCACGTTCGCAGCGGGGCTGACCATTAACGGCCCAGCCGTCATCACGCTGAGTGGCCAGGAGTTGAACATCACTTCCGACGTCTCGATACAAGGACCGGGAGCCGATCGTCTGACGATCAACGGCAACAAGCAGTCACGCATTCTCGCGGTGAACGACGGGACGACGGAGCAGCGTTCCGTGACGATTCACGGGCTGACGCTGACCGGTGGCAACACCACGGATGGCGGCGGAGCCATCTCCAGCTTTGAGGATCTCACGGTCCAGACCAGCCGGATCGTTGGAAACGTCGCGAAGTTCGGCGGCGGGATCAGCAATGATGCCGGATCGTTGACGGTGTCACAAAGCGACGTTTCCAACAACACGACGAACGGTTCGGGCGGAGGTGGTGGCATCAAGTCGGTGAACGGGACACTGACCGTCACTCAATCGACCGTCTCAGGAAATGCGACCGGCCGGTCAGCATCTGGCGGTGGAATCAATAACTTCGGAGGGACGCTGAGTGTTCTCGACTCCGCCATCTCGAACAACTCCGCAGGGCTTTACAGCTCGGGCGGTGGAATCGACAGCTCTTTTGGAGCGCTGACTGTCTCGCGATCCA
The DNA here is from genome assembly GCA_043775215.1 of Planctomyces sp. Taxonomy (GTDB): domain Bacteria; phylum Planctomycetota; class Planctomycetia; order Planctomycetales; family Planctomycetaceae; genus SXKJ01. Next base: position 4,827 of record JAYVSP010000924.1, read on the forward strand.
CAGTTTCTGGCAATTCCGCGCTGGGTTATGGAGGTGGTGGAATCGCGACGCATGGCTCAAGAGGTGCGACGCTGATCTCGGAATCGACGATCAGTGACAACTCAGGGACCAGTTGGGGAGCGGGGCTGAGTTTGTCGGGCGACTCGCAGCAGCCGGGACCAGTCACGATCAGCCAAAGCACCATCAGCGGAAATTCGACGCCGGGCAACGTTGGGGGAATTGAGCTTCAAGGATTCAACTCGATCGCGATTTTGCAGTCCACAATCGTGGGCAACTCATCGGGTGGATTTACGGGTGGGATGCATGCCTACCACGTCTCGAACCTCACCATGTCGAACACGATCATCGCCGGAAACTCGCTCTCGAATGGAACGGCTCACGACATCTACTTCCAGAGTTGGCAGTCGCCGACGAATCAGAAGAACAATTTGATCGGCGCCGCGAGTCAATCGGGCCTGACCAACGGAGTGAACGGCAACATTGTGGGGAATGGCGGCCTCGGCGTTCTCGATCTGCGGACGGTGTTGAATCCAGTGCTGTCCAATAACGGTGGTCCGGTCAAGACCCATGCCCTCGTCAAAGGCAGCCGCGCGATCGACGCGGGAAACAATGCGCTGTTACCGCGCGACACGAACGATCTCGATGCCGATGCCAACGCGACCGAGAGCGTGCCGTTCGATCAACGAGGAAGCGGTTACAGTCGCGTGGTTGGGACTGCGGTCGATATTGGAGCGGTAGAGTTCGTGCCGACCCCGATCGTGACCGTGTTGGTGACGCCGGACTCCGTGGCGGAAGATGGTTCGGGGCGGATTGTCTTCATGCTGACTCGCGATGTGATGAATGGGCCGTTGACGGTGAACTTCAGTCTGAGCGGCACGGCGACACCGGGAACGGATTACTCGGCCGATGCGACGAACTCGGTGACGTTCGCGGATGGCGCGAGCACTGCCACCGTGACGGTTGATCCCTCACCGGACGACGGAATTGAACCCGACGAGTCCGTGATCCTGACCGTGTTGAGTGGCGACGGATATCAAGCTGGTGCGGCGAAAGCCGCGACGGGGGCGATTCGGAATGACGATGCGTCGCTGTCGATTGCCGCGACGGACGCGAGAAAGCTCGACGGGAACTCGGGAACGACGGGGTTCGTGTTTACGGTCACTCGGTCGGGTGATGCGAGTCACTCAGCGAGCGCGGACTTTGCGGTGACGGAAATTTCAGTCGCGGGAATCTCAGTCGCGGGAGCGACTGAGCTACGTTCGGCCAACGCGGCTGATTTTGGCGGGACTCTGCCGAGCGGCACGGTCAGCTTCGCGGCGGGGGAGACGTCGAAGACGATCACGGTCAATGTCAGCGGTGATGCGGACATTGAACTGAACGAAGACTTCTTGGTTACTCTATCGAACGGGGTCGGAGCCCGCTTGGAGACATCGGCCGCGAGCGGAACGATCGGCAACGACGATCATGCGGCGTTGCGAGTGGCGGTGGATGCGGACGGCAATTTGACGCTGACCGACCACGGTCACGGACGGGCGGACGATGTCACGCTGGCGCTGGATGCGGCGAGCCAGGAGTACGTGATCTCGTCTGCGAATGCCGAGTCGCTCACGGTGGACGATGTCACGTTTTTGAACTCCGTCCGCATCGCGGTGTCGCGAGTGACTCGCGGAGTGATTGCCGATTTGGGGGCCGGAGCCGATCGGCTGGATGTCGGAACGCTCAGCCTGCCGGTGACGCTACGAGGCGGCGCGGGGAACGACACTCTGAGCGGCGGCAACGGCAACGACGTGCTGCAAGGAGACGACGGCGACGATCAACTCGATGGCCGTCTGGGCCGCGATTATCTGACAGGCGGCGGAGGCGATGACCGTCTGCAAGGTGGCGGCGGCGACGACACGCTGGACGCCGGCGATGGCAACGACAAACTGCTGGGCAACAGCGGCAACGATGTGCTGCGCGGCGGAGCCGGGAACGATTACCTCACCGGTCACGCGGGCAACGACACACTGCTGGGAAGCGACGGCGACGACAGCTTGTGGGGCGGCGATGACCTCGACTGGCTGCTGGGCGAAGCCGGTCAAGACACGCTAAACGGCGAATCCGGAACCGACCACCTCGCCGGCGGCGGCAACGGGATCGCCCGCGACCCCAACGACCGCCTGACCGGCGACCTCAGCGAGTTCGACGAAACGCTGACGTTCGACTTCAACAGCCGAGTGCTGCTCCGGTAATCCGGCGCGGCCGATTCGATCGATGGCGGGATCGGCAATGACTCGATCGTCGGTCTGGCGGGGAACGATCAACTGTTTGGAAACGCCGGCAACGACACGATTCGCGGTGGAGATGACAATGACTCACTGATGGGAGGCAGTGGACCGGACTCGCTGATCGGTGGTTTAGGAGCCGACTTGGTGAACGGCCAAGGCGGCTCAAACGCCGCCGCCGGCGGTGACGGCACCGGCCGCAACGTCGGCGACAACATGGCCGGCCTGACCGACGTGTTCGACGAAACGCTCCGCTTCTTGACAATGCCCGTTTGGTCACGCAGCGATGCCTAACCGTTTTAGCAGAATCAGCCACGTTGAATGCAAACACAAACTCATGCTCGCCGTTGTGCAACATCTCGCGGCAACGATGCCGCTGAACTTTGCCGGAGGACGTGCGCGGGAACTCGCCCGGCCTGACGAACGCGAGGGCGTGGACGGTGATTTCAAATTCCTCGCCGACTTCCTGACGGACACGCGCAACAAGTTCGCGCAGAGTCGCGGCGGCAGCGGGATCGGTGGTGCTGGCTTTCGCGGTGCGGATCAGTTCGCGATTGGCCTCGATCAACAGTCCGAGTTGCTCGGTGCCGTGGTTACCGCGCGGGTATTCGCCCGTTCGAAAGGCATTCGGAACGATCAGAATTCCGGCACGGACGATGGCAAGCCAACTCGCATGAAGGATCGGGCAAAAGCTTGTGAGAAGTGTTCCAGGAACGGGGAACATAAACGCCAACGATCTCCAAGTTGACTGGCGTTGCGCGTCAGATAATCGATTGGAAGACTGTAGCGCGGCGAAGCCGCAAATCCGAAAACCAAAGAACCAAATCCGAAAGAAACCCAACGCACGAAATCCGAACGGCTACTTGCTGCGACTGAGGATGTGGATGCCGGTTTTCGCCTGGGACTCATTTCAGATTTTGTGTTTCGGATTTCCTTTGGATTTGGTTCTTCGGATTTAGGATTTTGT